>NZ_JBHXBG010000131.1:0-15897 GCF_042726755.1 Promicromonospora sp. NPDC060271
CTGAGCCAGGTCACCCGAAGCGGCCCGAGACGTAGTCCTCGGTGGCCTTCTCGGCGGGCGACGAGAAGATCGTCGCGGTGTCGTTCATCTCGATGAGCTTGCCGGGCTTGCCCGTGCCCGCGATGTTGAAGAACGCCGTCCGGTCGCTCACGCGCGCGGCCTGCTGCATGTTGTGCGTGACGATGACGATCGTGTAGTCCTTCTTGAGCTCCTGGATGAGGTCCTCGATCGCCAGGGTGGAGATCGGGTCCAGGGCCGAGCACGGCTCGTCCATGAGGACCACCTGCGGCTTCACCGCGATGGCGCGCGCGATGCAAAGACGCTGCTGCTGCCCACCGGACAGGCCGGAGCCCGGCCGGTCGAGGCGGTCCTTGACCTCGTTCCAGAGGTTCGCGCCGCGCAGCGACGACTCCACCAGCTCCTCGGCGTCGGACTTGGAGATCTTGCGGTTGTTCAGCTTCACGCCCGCCAGCACGTTGTCCCGGATGGACATCGTGGGGAACGGGTTCGGGCGCTGGAACACCATGCCGACGGTACGGCGCACGGCCACCGGGTCGACGTCGGCGCCGTAGAGGTCGACGCCCTCCAGCTCGACGGAACCCTCGACATAGGCTCCCGGGATCACTTCGTGCATACGGTTGAGGGTGCGCAGGAAGGTCGACTTGCCGCAGCCCGACGGACCGATGAAGGCCGTAACGGACTTGGGGTCGATCGTCATGGACACGCCCTCGACGGCACGGAAGTCGCCGTAGTAGATGTTGACGTCCTTGACGTCGATGCGCTGGGCCATCGTTGAGTTCCTTCGGGGCTGTATGGCTTCGGGTGAGCTGAGGTGCGGTTCAGCGGGTCTTCGGTGCGAACCAGCGGTTCACGAGGCGACCGGCGATGTTGAGCAGCATCACTATCGCGATCAGCGTCAGGGCGGCGCCCCACGCGTTCTGCAGGGCGATGTCGGCCACGCAGTCGGCCTGGCCCTCACGGCACGTCGCGAGGCCCTGGCTGTACTGCCGGTAGATGAACACCGGGAGGGTCATCATGCGCCCCTCGAACGCGTTGAAGTTGATCGAGTCGGTCACGCCCACGGCGACCAGCAGGGGCGCCGTCTCGCCGATCACCCGCGCGACGGAGAGCAGCACACCGGTGGTCAGGCCGGCCACGGAGGTCCGCAGCACCACCCGGACGATGGTGAGCCACTTGGGCACGCCGAGCGCGTACGACGCCTCGCGCAGCTCGTTGGGCACGAGCTTGAGCATCTCCTCGCAGGACCGCACCACCACGGGGATCATGAGCACGGACAGTGCCACGGCGCCCATGAGCCCGAACCGCGCGCCCGGTCCGAAGAAGATGGTGAACAGCGAGACGGCGAACAGGCCGGCCACGATCGACGGGATACCCGTCATGACGTCGACGAAGAAGGTCACCGACCGGGCAAGGGGCCCCCGGCCGTACTCGACCAGGTAGATGGCGACCAGGATGCCGATGGGCACCGAGATGAGCGCGGCCCAGCCGGTGATGATCAGCGTGCCCATCATGGCGTGGTAGATACCGCCGCTGGGGTCGCCGCCGAAGATGCCGCGCATCGAGTAGGTGAGGAACTCGATGCTGATCCGGCCCGCACCGTTGAACAGCACGGTCCAGAGCAGTGAGACCAGCGGCAGCATGGCCAGCCCGAAGGCGCCCCAGATGAGCACGGCCATGATGCGGTCGGTGCGCCGGCGGCGCGGCTCGGCGGTGGTCAGGAGCGCGCGGGTGCGCTCGGTGGAGTCCATGGTCGAGGTGTCGGCGCTCATCAGTTGGCCCCCGAGAATTCCTTGCGGCGGGCGACGATGGCCCGCGCGGCCATGTTCACCGCCAGCGTGATGACGAACAGGGCGAGGCCGGTGGCGATCAGGGCGTTGATCGCCAGGCCGCTCGCCTCCGGGAAGTCCAGGGCGATGTAGGCCGCGATGGTCTGCTGCTGCGCGGCCTGGAGGATGTTGAACGAGTACAGGAAGCCGGGCGAGAGGATCATCAGCACGGCCATGGTCTCGCCGAGCGCGCGGCCGAGCCCCAGCATCGCGGCGGAGATGACGCCCGACTGGCCGAAGGGCAGCACCGCGGTGCGGATCATCTCCCAACGGGTGGCCCCGAGGGCGAGTGCCGCCTCCTCGTGGAGCTTCGGCGTCTGCAGGAAGACCTCGCGGGAGACCGCGGTGATGATCGGCAGGATCATCACGGCCAGCACGACGGAGACGGTGGCCAGCACGCGCCCTGTGGTCGACGCGTCGCCGGCGAACAGCGGGAACCAGCCGACGTACTCGCCCAGCCAGGTCCACACGGGCACGAGCACCGGGGTGAGGACGGTGAATCCCCAGAGGCCGTAGACGACCGACGGGATCGCCGCGAGCAGGTCGACGAGGTAGCCCATGAGCTGAGCGAGCCGGCGCGGCGCGTAGTGCGAGATGAAGAGCGCGATACCCATGGCGACGGGGGTGGCCATCAGCAGCGCGAGGACGGCGGCGAGCAGCGTGCCGAACACGAGCGGGCCCACGTAGGCGATGAACGACGTGTCGTCGGGGTATCGCGGCACGGTGTCGGCGAGCACGGCCGGGCTGGCTGTCATGGCGGGCCACGCCCGCACGATGAGGAACAGGGCGACCGCAGCCAGAGTCGCGAGGATCAGCGCGCCCGACCCGGTAGCGATCCAGCGGAATGTCCGGCTGAAGCCTCGCTCGGTGTCGCCGCTCGACCCGCGGCGCCGCGCGGGCGTCACGGAAGCGGGCGGGCTGTCAGTGGTCGTCACAGATTTTCCTCGCCTTGTCAGGTCTGTGTGAGTCTGTTCAATGCTTGCGTCAAGCCTGGCACAGCCGACCGGTGTCCCCGGGCCGGACGAGCGTCTGCGGTGCTCGTCCGGCCCGGCCACCGGCCGGCTGTCACGTGCTCAGGTACTGCTTCAGCCGGGTCAGCCGGCCGTGATGGCCTCGACCGACGGCAGGAACTGCTCGATGAGCGTCGCCGGCAGCGGGGCGGAGCCCGCCGAGTCGGCGGCGGCAGCCTGGCCCTCGTCGCTCAGGATGTAGGTGTAGAAGCCCTTGACCAGGTCGGCGGTGGCCGCGTCCTCGTACGTGGCGCAGGCCAGGTGGTACGAGACCAGGACGATCGGGTAGGTACCCGGGATGTCGCGCTTGAGGTCGTAGGCGAAGACGTGGTCGCCGGCACCCTCGACGGGGTCCGATCCCTCGACGACGGCGGCAGCGGCCTCCGGGCTGTACGGCACGAACTCGTCGCCCACACCCACGGCGACCGTGCCCAGGTCAGCGATCTGCGACGCGTCGGCGTAGGTGATGGTGCCCTCACCGGCCTGCGCGGCGCTGACCACACCGGAGGTGCCCTGTGCGGACTCCTGGCCCTCGATGGGCCAGATGCCCTCGGGCTCGTAGGTCCACACGTCGGGGACCACCGTGTGCAGGTACTCCTGGAAGTTCTCCGTCGTACCCGAGTCGTCCGAACGGTGGATGACGGTGATGTCGGTGCTGGGCAGCTCGGCGTCCGGGTTGTCGGCGGCGATCGCGTCGTCGTCCCAGGCGGTGATCTCGCCGGCGAAGATCCCGGCGATGGCCTCAGGGGAGAGGTTCAGGCTGTCGACGCCCTCGAGGTTGAAGGCAACCGCCACCGGGGAGATGTACCCCGGGTACTCGATGACGCCACCCTCGCCGCACTGGGCCTCGGCGGCAGCCAGCTCCTCGTCGTCCAGCGCGGAGTCCGAGCCGGCGAACGCGAAGGCGCCGGAGATGAAGTTCTCACGGCCGCCGCCGGAGCCGGTCGGGTCGTAGTTGACCGTGACGTCGGGGTTCGCGCTCTGGAACCCGGCACGCCAGGCCTCCATCGCGGACTCCTGCGACGACGCACCGCCACCGTTGAGCTCACCGGAGAGGCCCGTGGCACCCTCGGAGCCTTCGCCGCCGGGGGTCTCGGCGCCGGGGTCGGATCCGCAGGCTGCGAGGCTCAGCGCGAGCGCGCCCACCATGACAGCGGAGCCAACGCGGGGGAATCGGCTGATCTTCACGTGTCGTTCCATCCTGTTCAAGTCGTACGCCCGGCGATCGCCGGCGCGTCAGTCGGGACGCTAGGCAGGTGGAGTGACCTGCTCACCAGATATGGGTAAACGGAGGGTGAACAAGGTCGCGTGGAGCGGGTGATCCGCAACACGCCCACCATGGCACGGCCCGGCATTCTTCACCCGTCGGTCCGCTGCTGGGTCAGATAGATGGCGTCCGCCGCCTCGGCGATCCACACCTGGAGGTCGCTCGAGATGACCGCGCTGCCCGCCGCCGCGGCGGCCCGCTCCTGCCCCTCGGGGGACGCCACGTACTCGACGAACTCCTTGACGAAGGTCCCCTTGGCCCGGTCCTCGTACCGCGAGCAGACGACGAGGTACGAGACGAGCACCATCGGGTAGGCGAAGGGCTTGTCGATCTTCCGGTCGAGCACGAACGAGAGGTCGTGCTCGTAGCGGTTCTCGATCCGCGGCGAGACGTCGACGACGGCCGCCGCGGCGTCCGCGGTGTAGGGCACGTACTCCTCGCCCACCTTGATGGCGACGCGCCCGAGGTCGGTGGTCGCCGAGGCGTCCGCGTAGGTGACGCCGCCCGGCGTCGACCGGACGGTCTCGGTGACCCCGCTCGTCCCCTCGGCCGCGAATCCTCCGGCCAGCGGCCACAGACCGTCCGGCTCGTGGGGCCACGCCCGCGGCGCGGTCTCGTGGAGGTAGTCGGTGAAGTTCTCGGTGGTGCCCGAGTCGTCGGACCGGTGCACCGGCGTGATGTCGAGCGCGGGCAGCTCTGCCTCGGGGTTGGCCTCCGCGATCGCAGGGTCGTCCCAGCGCGTGATCTGACCCGTGAAGATCCGTCCGATCACATCGGACGACAGGTTCAGCCGGTCGATGCCGTCCAGGTTGAAGGCCACGGCGATGGGGCTGATGTAGACCGGCAGGTCGATGGCGTTCCCGCCGTCGCACGCCGGGCCGGAGGCCGCCATCTCCTCGTCGCTGAGCGCGACGTCGGACGCACCGAACGCCGTGTCGCCCGTGAGGAAGGCCTCCCTGCCGTCACCGGAGCCGGCCGGGTCGTAGCTGATCGCCGCGTCGGGGTGCCGCTCCTGGAAACCGGTGATCCACGCCTTCATCGCCGTCTCCTGGGACGAGGCACCCACCCCGTGGAACTCCCCGACGATCACGGGACCGGGCTCGACGCTCGGCTCGCCCTCCGCCCCGAGACCCGGCAGCCCGACGGCCGCGCAGCCCGCCAGCGGCACAAGAAGTGCGCCTGCGGTGGCGGCAGCGACGAGACGGGTGTAAGGGGAGGTGCTCACGGACGGCGAAACTACTCACGGACGCGGTCTCGCGAGCAAACGTCAGGTGAACGGAAGGTGACCAGACACTCGATCACCCGGTGACGTGCGACACCGGCGGCCGCACGCCCGTGCGGCTCACGCCTCGTCGTCGGCCAGCTTGTAGCCGAGGCCACGCACCGTGAGGAGGTGCTTGGGCGCACCCGGGTCCGGCTCGATCTTCGACCGGATGCGCTTGACGTGGACGTCGAGCGTCTTGGTGTCGCCCACGTAGTCGGCGCCCCAGACGCGGTCGATGAGCTGGCCCCGGGTCAGCACCCGGCCCGCGTTCCGCATCAGGAGCTCGAGCAGGTCGAACTCCTTGAGCGGCAGGGCCACCAGCTCCCCGGACACCGTGACGGTGTGCCGCTCCACGTCCATCCGGACCGGCCCGACCTCGAGGACGCCGTCCTCGTCGTGGTCCGCCGAGTCGCCCGGCTGCCGGCGGCGGAGCACCGCCCGCACCCGGGCCAGGAGCTCGCGGTAGGAGTACGGCTTGGTCACGTAGTCGTCGGCGCCGAGCTCCAGGCCGACCACCTTGTCGATCTCCGAGTCCTTGGCCGTCAGCATGATGACGGGCACGTCGCCGCGCGCCCGCAGCTCCCGGCACACCTCGGTACCGGACAGCCCGGGCAGCATCAGGTCGAGCAGTACCAGGTCCGCCCCCTCCGCGTCGTACGCGGCGAGCGCCGAGTTGCCGTCGGCGGCCTCGATCACCTCGAAACCCTCGCGGGTCAGCTGGTACGTCAGCGGATCCCGGTACGACTCCTCGTCCTCGACCACCAGGATGCGCGTCACGCGCCTACCTCCTCGTTCTTGGCGGCCACGTCCTCCGTGGCCTCGTGCTGACCCTGCCCGTTGTCCTGATCCTGCTGGTCCTGCTGGTCCGCATCGCGCGGGGCGCCCCGGTTCCCGGCGTCGGGCCGGTCCGCGGAGGGGATGCGCAGGGTGAAGGTGGAGCCCCGGCCAGGCTCGGACCACATCGTGACGTCGCCCCCGTGGTCGGCGGCGACATGCTTGACGATACTCAGTCCGAGCCCGGTACCGCCGGTGTCGCGCGAGCGCGCCGGGTCCACGCGGTAGAAGCGCTCGAAGACCCGGTCCTGCGCGTCCTCCGCGATGCCGACACCCTGGTCGACCACGGCGATCTCGACGAGGCCCGCCCGCTCGCTCACTCCGACGCCCACGCGGCTGGCGGGCCCTGAGTAGGCGACGGCGTTGTCCACCAGGTTGCGGACCGCGGTGACCAGGAGGTTGTGGTCGCCGTAGACCTCGGTGTCCAGGTCGCCGCCCATGGTGATGGCGATGTTCTTGGAGTGTGCGGTGGTGCGGGCGCGGTCGACCGCCTCCTCCACCACCTCACGGATCGGGACGGGGGTCAGCTTCGGCATCGCGCCGGCGCCCTGCAGACGCGACAGCTCGATGATCTCCTGCACCAGGGCGGACAGCCGGACCGCCTCGCGCTGCATGCGTTCGGTAAACCGGCGGACGGCGACCGGGTCGTCCGCCGCGTCGGCCACGGTCTCTGCCAGCAGCGCCAGCGCGCCGACCGGCGTCTTGAGCTCGTGGGACACGTTGACGACGAAGTCGCGGCGGATCGCCTCGACCCGGCGCGCCTCGGTGCGGTCCTCGGCGAGCACCAGCACGCGTTCGAGGCCCAGCGGAGCCACGCGCACCTGCAGGAGCACCGTGCCCTGGCCCACCGGGCCGCGGGGCAGCTCCAGCTCCTGCTCGCGGATCACGCCGTCGCGCCGCACCATGGCCACGAGGTCGGTGATCGCCGGATGCACGAGGGCGTCGTTGCGCACGACGCCCAGCGCGTAGGCGGGCGGCGACGCCCGGACGACCTCGTCCTCGCCGTCGAGCACGACGGCGGCGGAGCGCAGCACGGAGAGCACACGGACGAGACCCGCGTCGAGCTCGTCGGGTTCGGCCTGTGCGAGGGCGTGCTGCTGCCGCTCGGAGACGCGGAATGCCACTGTGGCAACCACGCCGACGATCACGCCGAGGATTCCGGCGGCCAGCACCGGCACCCCGGAGATGATTCCGTCCACGCCTCCAGGGTAGGTCGACGTTTCAACCGCTGGACGACGTCGGTAGGCGCTCAAACGATCGTGTCGCCTACTGTTCATGTCAGGGAGGAAGAGCGTTAACCTCCCGGTACATCGCGGCGCCGAACCTTGGCGGGTGCGGGCGGTAGCTGTGCCGTGCGCCGTTCGGGACGTGTCCGGACGGGCGGCCCGGCCGCGCGTCGGCCCTGCCCGCCCTTCTCGGCGGCGCGTCAGCGGACGCGTAACCGCCCGCGCGCCCCGAGTGCGAGAGGAAACCGATGCGACAGATCTTCGAAGCTGAGCTCCAGCAGGTCGGAGACGACCTGACCGAGATGAGCAGGCTCGTCGAGTCCGCCATCACCCGTGCCGGCACGGCGCTGCTGGAGGCCGACCTCCAGCTGGCACAGGAGGTGATCGCCTCCGACAAGACCATCGACGCCATCGAGGACTCCCTCGACGAGCGGTGCATCCACCTGCTCGCGCAGCAGGCGCCGGTCGCCACCGACCTGCGGATCGTGGTGAGCGCCCTGCGGATGAGCGCCTCCCTCGAGCGGATGGGCGACCTCGCCCGGCACGTGGCCCAGGTGGCGCGCGGGCGCTACCCGGCGCAGGCGATCGTGCCGGAGGCACGGGACACCTTCGCGAAGATGCACGAGGCCGCCGTCCGCGTGGCCCAGCGCACCACCAAGCTGCTCGCGACCCGCGACCTCACGGTGGCCGAGGCGATCGAGCGGGACGACGACATCATCGACGCGCTGCACCAGGAGACGTTCAACCTGCTGCTCGCGCCCGAGTGGCAGGGCACCGTGCAGGAGTCCGTGGACGTGACCCTGGTCGGCCGCTACTACGAGCGGTTCGGCGACCACGGCGTGTCGGTCGCCCGCCGCGTGACGTTCCTCGTCACGGGTGACTTCCCGGAGTCGTAGGGCTCGCGCCCGCTCCGCCGTCGGCTCCTCGTTGCCGGACAGGTCGTTGCCGCTTCCAAGGCTTGGTCGCTTCCAAGGCTTGGCGGCGGCAACAACTGTCTCCGCGCCGATGGCAGGATGGGAACCATGACCTACACCCTCGTGCTGCTCCGCCACGGCGAGAGCGAGTGGAACGCCAAGAACCTGTTCACCGGCTGGGTGGACGTCGCCCTCTCCGAGAAGGGCGTCGAGGAGGCCAAGCGCGGTGGCGCGCTCCTCAAGGAGGCCGGCGTCAACCCCGACATCCTGCACACCTCCCTGCTGCGCCGCGCGATCATGACGGCGAACCTGGCGCTCGACGTCGCCGACCGGCACTGGATCCCGGTCAAGCGGAGCTGGCGCCTCAACGAGCGCCACTACGGCGCCCTGCAGGGCAAGGACAAGAAGCAGACGCTCGCCGAGTTCGGCGAGGAGCAGTTCATGCTGTGGCGCCGCTCCTACGACGTGCCGCCGCCGGAGATCGAGCTGGGCTCCGAGTTCAGCCAGGACACGGACCCGCGCTACGCCGACGCCCCCGTCGTCCGCACCGAGGCCCTCAAGCTCGTGCTCGAGCGCGCCCTGCCGTACTGGGAGAGCGAGATCGTGCCCGACCTCAAGGCTGGCAAGACCGTGCTGGTCGCGGCACACGGCAACTCGCTGCGGGCGCTGGTGAAGCACCTCGACGGCGTCTCGGACGAGGCGATCGCCGGGCTGAACATCCCGACGGGTATCCCGCTGGTGTACGAGCTGGACGAGGAGACCCTCGCCCCGGTGACGCCGGGCGGCACCTACCTGGACCCGGAGGCCGCGAAGGACGCGATCGCCGCGGTGGCCAACCAGGGCCGCTGACCCTCCGCACGCCGAGATAGAACTTTCGCCTGAGTTCTATCTCGGCAGGGGGTGCGGTCTGGTCGCGTGGTGCTTGCGCGCCTGCTCGTAGACGTCCAGGATCTCGTCGGCTGCGCGGTCCCAGCCGAACCTGGTCGAGGAGGCGCGAGCGCCAACGGCCAGGCGGGCGCGAAGCACGTCGTCGTCCAGGAGGCTCTTGAGGACGAGCGCCCAGGTCTCGGGCTCGTGGTCGGGTACGAGGACCCCTGAGACGCCGTCCTCGACCACGGTGCACAGCCCGCCCACCGCTGCCGCGACGACCGGGGTGCCCGTCGCCTGCGCCTCCGCCGCGACGAGGCCGAACGACTCGCTGTGCGACGGCACGGCCACCAGGTCGGCGGCCCGGAAGTAGTCGGCGAGCGCCTGCTGCGGCACCGGTGGCCGCACGAGCACGTGGGCGGCCACCCCCTCCTGGTAGGCGAGCGCCTCGAGCTCGCGGACGGCGGTCGGCCGGCCCGACGCGCCGCCCAGCACCACGAGCAGGGGCGGCCGACCGTCTCCCTCCTGCCAGACCCGCTCCCCCAGTGCCCGGACCAGCACGTCCGGGCCTTTGAGCAACTGCACGCGCCCCGCGAACAGCACGATCTTCCGGTCCACCGGCAGCGCGAGGTGCTCCCGCAGCCCGGCCTGTCGTGTGGCCCGACGGCGGTCCCGCTCCGCCGGGTCTCCCGCGGCGACGTCGGGCGGCGGGGAGAACACACCGAGGTCGACGCCTGGCTGCACCACGCGCACCCGGCCGGGGTCGGCGCGGTAGTCGCGCACCAGGTCGGTCGCCTCCTGCTCGGTGTTCGCGACGAGGACGTCGGACTCCGCGACCACCTGCTCCTCCCCGATGATCCGGCCGTGCGGTTCAGGGGCGTCCCCCGGTGCAAGGGAGGCGTTCTTGACGCGCGCCATGGTGTGCATGGTGTGCACCAGCGGGACGTCCCAGCGCTCCGCCGCGAGCCAGCCGACCTGGCCCGAGAGCCAGTAGTGCGTGTGCAGCACGTCGTACCAGCCCTCCGGCCGGTGCGCCTCGGCCCGCAGCACACCTGCCGCGAACGCGCAGAGCTGGCCGGGCAGGTCGTTCTTGTCCAGCCCCTCGTACGGGCCTGCCGAGACGTGGATGACGCGGATGCCTGGTTCGGCGTCGGTCACCTTGGGCTGGGCGGACGTCGTCGCGCGCGTGTAGATCTCCACCTGCGCCCCGCGCCGGGCGAGCGCCCGGGACAGCTCCAGCACGTACACGTTCATGCCGCCCGCGTCGCCCGTCCCGGGCTGCTCCAGCGGCGACGTGTGCACGGAGACCATGGCGACCCGCAGCGGGCGGTTCGCGCCGGGCTCGCCGAGGCCGGGAGGCAGGCTGTCCCGCATCATGCCTCCAGGACGCACGCAGGCACGGGCAGCTCCAGTCGGTCCGTGATCTCGCCCTTGCCCGAAGCGCGGTCGAGCCGGACGGCGATCAGCTCGTCGGTGAGCTGCGCCGCCACGACCACGAGGCCGCCGTCGGCCAGGACCGTGTGGTGGCGCGGCCAGGCGCCGGCACCGAGGTCGACGTCGGCGACGTTCTCGACGACCAGGTGCCCGACGGCGCCCGGCACGGTGTCGTCGAAGCCCTCCGTCGTCGCGGCCGCGTCGTGGATCCGGAGCACCGACAGGACGTCCGGGCCCCGCACGCCCACGTGCACCAGGTCGCCGGCCACGGTGATGTGCGAGGGGTAGCCCGCTGCGCCGTCGGGCGTGGTGCGTGCCGTGATGGCCACCGAGCCGACGTGCTCCAGGCGACCGGGGCCGGCGGGGACCAGGACGTGCAGCCTGCAGTCCAGCTCGCCCGCGACGAGAACGGTGCCGTCGGCGAGCTCCACGAGGTGGCGCGGGCCCGTACCCGGCGGCAGGACGGCGGCGACGGTGCCGCCCGACGGTTCGGCGTCGGTCCCGGAACCGGCCCCGGGACCGGCCAGGGGGTAGGTGCGCAGCTCGTCGGTGCCGAGGTCGGACACGAGGACGCGGTCCCCCCACACGTGCACGAAGTGGGCGTGCGGGCCCTCCTGCCGGTCCTCGACAGGGCCGGTTCCCTCGTGCGGCAACGTGTACGGCTCGCCGAGTGCGCCGTCGTCGGCGAGTGGCACCACGGCGGCGATGCCGTCACCGTAGTTGGCCACCCAGGCGGCCGAGTCGGTGGCCACCACATGGCACGGGCCAGAGCCGCCCGAGGCGGTGGTGGCCGCGAGGGTGAGCGTGCCGGCGTCGGACACGCGGAAGGAGGTGAGCCGGCCGGGCCCTGCCTCACCCACCGCAACGAGCGTCCGCCCGGAGGGGTGGAGCGCGAGGAACGACGGCGAGGCGACCTGCGCGACGAGCTCGCCGCCGGTGAACTTTCCGCCGGGTCCGATACCGACGCGCCAGATGCCCTCACCTGTCCCCGGCTCGGTCTCGGCCTTCGGGTAGGTGCCGATCCACAGGGCAGCAGCGGTTGGGGTGCTCATGCAGCCAGCCTAATGACGTTTCGCCCGTGCTCCGGCCGGGATGCACGACGCCCCGGCCACCCCGCAGAGGGGGTGCCGGGGCGCAATATGCAGTCGTGCGGGCGACGCGTCAGCCGTTGGCCTTCGCGTAGGCCTCCTGGACCTCTGCCGCGATACGGCCGCGGTCGCTCACGGTGTAGCCATTGCCCTTGGCCCATTCGCGGACCGCCGCGGTGTCGCTGCCCGAACGCGACCGACGCGTGGTGCCGGCAGCGCGCGCGACCGGCGACTTCACCTTGCGTGCGTGGCCGACCCACGAAGCGAGCGCGTCGCGCAGCTCGGCCGCGTGCTCGGCATTGAGGTCGATCTCGTAGGAGACGCCGTCGAGGCCGAAGTTCACGGTCTCGTCGGCGGCACCGCCATCGATGTCATCTTCGAGAACAAGCTGAACCTTCTGGACCATGCGGGTACTTCCCTTCCGAGCCACAATTTCCGGGGTTAGTTCGTGAGCATGCCGCACTCAATATTGACATGTCAATAATGGTCGTGTGACACCGATCACCAAAACTTCACCCGGCGCAGTTGAACTGCGTGGATTTTGATCCGGAAGGTCACCAGGGATAACCTCGGCCGCACGGATCAGCGCGAAGAGGAATTCTCCGTGTTTTCTGCTGCCGCCACCATGCCCTCGCGATCCATTCGCTCGAGGGCCTCTCGCTCGTGACGGTCCGCGCGAAGGATCTTGCGCATGGCAAACCAGAACAACAGGCCGACGCCCACCGAGGGCGTGAGCCCGGCGAGCACCGCGAGCGTCGTATCCATCACAAGATCCTCACAAACTCATCGGGTGGTTCGAATTCCTCAGGCCTGCGGCTTCACCAGCGGGAAAAGGATGGTCTCGCGGATGCCCTGACCGGTGAGTGCCATGAGCAGACGGTCGATGCCCATGCCCATTCCGCCCGAAGGGGGCATCGCGAATTCCATCGCGGTCAGGAAGTCCTCGTCGAGCAGCATCGCCTCGGCGTCGCCCGCCGCGGCCATCCTGGCCTGCGCCTCGAAGCGCTGCCGCTGGATCACCGGGTCGACCAGCTCTGAATAGCCGGTGGCCAGCTCGAAGCCACGGATGTACAGGTCCCACTTCTCGACCTGTCCCTTTTCCGTGCGGTGGTCCCGGGTGAGCGGCGACGTCTCCACGGGAAAGTCGCGCACGAACGTCGGAGCGGTCAGGTGGTCGCCCACCCGGTGCTCCCAGAGCGTCTCGACGAGCTTTCCGTGATTCAGGATCTTCTTGTTGCCGACCTCGACATCGAGCCGGCCCGCGATCTTCTCGAGCTCCTCCACCGACGTGTCGGCCGTGATCTCCTCGCCCAGGCTTTCCGAGAGCGAGTCGTACATACGCAGGTTTGCCCATTCTCCGCCGAGCTCGTACTCGGAGTCGTCAGGAAGGGTCACGAGCGTGGTACCGAGAACGTCCAGCGCGGCCGTCTGCACCAGATCCTTGGTGAGTGCCCCGATGGTGTTGTAATCCCCGTAGGCCTCGTACGCCTCGAGCATCGCGAACTCCGGCGAGTGTGACGAGTCGGCACCCTCGTTCCGGAAGTTCCGGTTGATCTCGAAGACCTTCTCGACGCCGCCGACGACGGCCTTCTTGAGGAAGATCTCCGGCGCGATACGCAGGAAGAGGTCCAGGTCGTACGCATTCATGTGCGTCGAGAAAGGCCGCGCGGACGCGCCGGACGCAATGGTCTGCAGCATCGGCGTCTCGACCTCGAGAAAGCTGCGGCGGTGGAAGTTCTCGCGCAGCGACCGCACCACGCCGGCGCGCAGGCGCACCATGTCGCGCGCCGCGGGGCGCGCGATGAGGTCGACGTAGCGCTGCCGGACACGCGCCTCCTCGGACAGGTCCTTGTGCAGCACCGGGAGCGGGCGCAGCGACTTGGCCGCCATCTGCCACTCGTCGGCGAAGACGCTCAGCTCGCCCCGTCGCGACGCGCCGACACGGCCGCGCAGGAAGAGGTGGTCGCCCAGGTCGACGTCGGTCTTGAACGCGGCGAGCGCCTCCTCGCCGAGCACGGCGAGGCTGAGCATGCCCTGGAGGCGGTTGCCCTCGCCGTCCTGCAGCGTGACGAAGCAGAGCTTGCCGCCGATGCGGACGAAGACCACCCGGCCGGCGATGCCGACGACGTCGTCGGTCTCCTGGCCGGCCTCGAGGTGGCCGTACTTCGTCCGGACGTCGGCGATGGTGTGCGTGACCGGGACGCCGACGGGGTACGCCTCCGTGCCCTGTGCCAGGAGGCGCTCACGCTTCTCGCGCCGGATCCGCAGCTGCTCGGGCAGGTCGTCGGTCGGCGGGGTCGCGGCGTTCTCGGCACCGGAGTTCTCAGTCACGCATTCGATTCTATCGGTGCCCATCACCCGCTGAGTGCGGGATTTTCGCCCGGTTGGCCACACCTGAGGGACGAATATCCCGCACTCAACGACAGGAAGTCAGGGGTTGAGGTCCAAGGCCAGGTCCAGGATGGGGGCGCTGTGGGTCAGGGCTCCTACCGAGAGGTAGTCCACGCCTGTGGCCGCGACCTCTCGGGCCTTCTCGAGCGTCAGGTTGCCGGTCGCCTCCAGTTCGACGTGCGTGGGGACGCCGTCGCGCCCCTCCCGCTCGCGGACGGCGGCCACGGTCTCGGCGAGCAGCGCAGGCCCCATGTTGTCCAGCAGCAGGAAGTCCGCGCCCGAGGCCAGGGCCTCCAGGGCCTGGGCGGTCGTGTCGGCCTCCACCTGGATCTGCACGTCGGGGAATCTCTCGCGGACGGCCGCGACCGCTGCGGCGACCGACCCGGCGGCGACCACGTGGTTGTCCTTGACCATGGCGACGTCGTACAGGCCCATGCGTTTGTTCGTGCCGCCGCCCGCGCGTACCGCGTACTTCTCCAGGGCGCGCAGGCCCGGCGTCGTCTTGCGGGTGTCGAGGACCTGCGCGCCGGTGCCCGCCAGCTCCGCGGCGAAGGCGTGGGTCGCCGTCGCGACGCCGGACGCGCGGCTCGCCAGGTTGAGCAGCGTGCGCTCGGCCACGAGCAGCACCTGGGTCGGCCCCTCCAGGGTTGCCAGGACCTGGCCGGCGGTGACGGCGTCGCCGTCCTGCGCGTGGAACGTGACGCTCGGGCTCGCCAGGTCCAGGCGGGACGCCACCTGGTCGAGGACCTCCCGCACCACCACGAGGCCCGCTACCACGCCGCCCGCGCGCGCCACCAGCCCTGCCACCCCTGCGGCCGACGGCGGGATGGTCGCCTGCGAGGTCACGTCGCGGCCCGGGGCGGACCCGAGGTCCTCGTCGAGCGCGATGCGCACGGTCCGGGTGATCCAGGCGGCGTCGAGCCCCGGGGTGACCGTGCTGGGGGTGTCGAGGACGGGGAGAGTGCTCACCGGCTCACCGTATCCGGAGCGCTGCCGGTGCCGGCGCCGTCCACCATGTCCTGGAGCGTGCGCTCGGAGTCCGCGAGGTAGCGGTTCAGGTCGGCCGCGGCGCCGTCGGCGTCGCCCGCCAGGAACCGGCGCAGCAGGCCCGCGTTTCGGTCGACGAAGCCGTCGAAGAAGGCGCCGTTGTCGCCCAGGAGGCCGAACGACAGGCGCAGCTCCGCGGAGAGGTTCGCGTGCACACGGTCGAGGCGGGGACTGCTCGCGAGCGCCACGATCCCCGAGTGGAACCGCATGTTGGCGGCGGCGATGTCGCGCCAGTCGCCGCCGAGGCGGGCGGCGAGGGCCGCGTCCACGGCGTCGCGCATGATGCGGGCCCCTGGGTGGGCGGGGTCGCCCGCGGCGAGCACGGGGACCTCGATGAGCCGCCGTACGCGGTAGATGTCGACGATGTCGGCGAGGGTGGGACGCGCGACGGCGACGCCGGCGTTGGGACGGCGCACCAGCAGGCCCTCGTGGACCAGGATCCGGAAGGCCTCGCGCAGGGTGTTGCGGGAGACGTCGAGCGTCTCGCTGACCGACTGCTCCGAGAGCCGCTGCCCGGGCGTCAGCCGGCCGGTGACGATGAGCTCGCGGATGGCGTCCGCGCTCCGCTCGGCTCGATCGGTTGTCACCGACCCATCGTACGGACCTCCCGACGTCCGTTGAGTGCTGGGTATATGCGGGGGATGGCCCCGTGTACCCGCAGATATCCCGCCCAAAACCATGGGGGGGGGGGCGTAGGCCGTGTCCAGG
>NZ_JBHXBG010000132.1:0-15495 GCF_042726755.1 Promicromonospora sp. NPDC060271
CCTGCTGCCAGGATCACTCGGATCCTGGCAGCAAGTGCATGGTCATTCTTGTCAGGCCGCGACGGGCCCGGCCGCGACCGGGCCGCCGGTGAGCCGGCGGAACGCGAAGGCCATCGCGACGATCGACAGCGGAAGCGTGATGAACAGGCCCAGCCCGCACGGGATCGAGCCCAGGATGTTGATGCCGAGCAGCGCGAGCTCGAGCAGAAACACCGCGCCGAAGTTCTTCCCCACCAGGCGGAACGACGACGTCAGGGCCGTCCAGGCACCCAGGCCCTTGTCGACCACGTGGTGGTAGGTGAACGGCGCGAAGATCGCCAGGGCGATGGCGCCGAGGCCGCACAGGAGCAGGCCGACGAAGTTGGCAACCAGCAGCAGGAGCGCGGTGAGGATGACCATGCCGTAGCTGTTGATCTTGAAGAGGTTGCCCCAGGTCGCCTTCTCGCCGGAGACCTCACGCAGCCCCGCGTTGATACCAAGGGCGCTGAGCACCGACAGGACCAGGGAGCCGAGGAGCCCGAGCGACGTGCTGCCGAAGCTCACGCCCGTCCCGATCCCCATTCCCATGCCTACACCGGTCGAGAGCTGGGCCTGCGCCGCATCGTTCGCCCGGTCGCTGTACTCGGCGATCGAGCTCCCGTTGAAGATGCCGAACACGACAAGCAGGAGCAGGACGAACAGCACCCAGAACAGCCAGTTCCCCTTGAACCGGTCCCACGCGAAGCGCAACGCCTCCCCGACCTGGAACGGGCTCGCCGGCTGCGTCCCGTACGGCACGGCCGGCCCGCCATAGGCAGGCGGCTGGCTCGCCCCGCCGTAGGCGGGCGGCTGTACCGGGCCCGACGGCGGCGGCGTCGCACCGGCAGGGTTCGGCGGCACGGCCCCGGACGACGGCGGGGTCGGGCCGTCCGACGGTGGCGGGGTGGCACCCGCGTTCGGCTCGTACGGGTTCTGCGGCGTGTTCTCACTCATGTGGTCCCCTTGGCTGGTCAGTGATCCAGCCCCACCTTCACCTCTTCTCCGCATTTGCGCATGTGCAACTGCCGAGTTGTTACCGGGTGGTCAGCCCTGGACGGTCTCCCCGGTCCAGCGCTGGACCAGATATGCCCCCAGGAGCAGCATCGCGGGGACCACGACGACGAGGCCGATCCCGCACGTGGGGATGGAGGCGATCACCAGCCCGGCGAAGATCCCGAGGACGCCGATGACGGTCCCGATGTGCGAGAGCACCAGGCCGATCCCGCGAGCCAGCGCCTTGCCGAAGCCCACACCGCCCAGCAGCAGGAAGGGCACCGGGACCAGGACGAACGTGACCACGACCTGCACCAGCACGCCGACCATCGGCACCGCCGTGCCGGCGAACCCGAGCGCTCCGGCGACCACCGCGTACCCCACGAGCCCGCCGAAGCCGCGGAGCACGAAGAAGTCGCGGAGGCGGACCTTGCGGGTGCGCGTCGCCGCGAGGGCGCCGGCGTACAGGAGCGCCTGCAGCAGGAAGCCCACCGCGGTGCCGGCCGCGGCCAGCCCTCTTGCCTCGAGCGTCCGGCCGGCGGCCAGTGCGGCGTCGACCGCCGCCGGATCGGTCGAGTGCGTCAGGGCGTCCATCGTGGACGGGCTGAACGCGAGGAGCACCGCGACCTGCGCCAGGCCGGTCAGCAGGCTCATCAGCACCCAGACGCCCCAGCTCGCGCCGAACGCGCTCCAGGCCCAGCGCCAGGCTCTGCCGATCGTCGCGGGCTCGTCCACGTCCGGCCGGCGTCCCGCCCCGGGGTCCGGCGGGTACTGCGGGAGACCGGGCTGGGCCGGAGGCTCCTGGTACCGCTGCGGCGCGGGCCGCTGGAACTGCGGAGCCCCCTGACCGTCCTGGAAGCTGCCCCGGTCACCCGGCTGCGGATCTTGCTGGCCCGGCCGCCGCAGCGGCTGGTAGTCGGGCCTGCCGTACGGGTTGGCGGGGCGGCCGTACGGATCACGCGGGCCGTAGGGGTCGAACGGCTGAGGCTGCTGCGGCTGCCCCTGCTGCGAGGGCTGAGCCTGCTGCGGGACCTGCGGAGGCTGCGGTCGCCGGGGATCAGGGTTCTGCCGACGGTCCGGATCCTGTGGGTTCCAGCCGCCGTAGGTGTTGCTCATGCGCGTACCCCTCGTCAGGCGTGCTGGTGCCGCTTCGTATCGGTATGAGTCGGCACAAGATATCGGCGATTTCGCCCGCCGTGCAAACAAACCCTGCGGCCCTCCGACGCCACGCGCGGCCAGTGGTTTCAGGCGGTGAGGTCCCGTACAACGGCGTCGGCGAGCAGGCGTCCGCGACGGGTCAGCACCGCACGCGCCGGGCCGCCTCCGGCGCCGACCGCCGCCCGTCCGTCGAGCAGCTCGCGCGCCACCAGACCCGCCACCGCGGTGCGGCCGGCGTCGGACAGCACCCCGAGGTCGAGACCCTCGCGCAGCCGTACGCCGAGCATCACCCGCTCCAGGTGCGCCTCCGCGCTCGTGAGCAGCTCACGCCCCGCGCCGGGGCTCCGTCCGGCCTCGAGCCGCGTGGCGTAGGCACGGGGATGCTTCACGTTCCACCAGCGGACGCCGGCGGGAGCTCCCGCGCCGTCGGCCACCGGCGTCGGAGCCGACACATAGCTGTGCGCACCCGGGCCGATGCCCCACCAGTCGTCGCCGCGCCAGTACCCGATGTTGTGCAGGCACTCGTGCCCGGCCCGCGCCCAGTTCGACACCTCGTACCAGCGCAGGCCCGCCTGCGTGAGCAGGTCGTCGGCCAGCTCGTACTTGGCGGCCTGGTCGTCGTCCGACGGCAGCTCCACCTCGCCGCGGCGCACCTGGGCGGCCATCTTCGTGCCGGGCTCCACCACCAGCGCGTACGCGGAGACATGGTCGACGCCGGTCGCCAGCGCCGTCTCCACGCTCGTGCGCCAGTCGTCGAGGGACTCGCCGGGCGTGCCGTAGATGAGATCGAGGGACACGTCCAGTCCGGCGTCGCGCGCCCACCGCACGACGTCGGGGATGCGCAGCGGGTCGTGGGTGCGCTCGAGCGTCGCCAGCACGTGCGGCACCGCCGACTGCATCCCGAAGGAGACCCTGGTGAACCCGGCGTCGGCCAGGACCTGCAGCGACTCGGGTGTGACGGAGTCCGGGTTGGCCTCGGTGGTCACCTCGGCCGCGGCGGCCAGGCCCCAGGTGCCCCTGATGCCGTCGAGCACCCTGGCGAGGTCCTCCGCCGGAAGCATCGTGGGCGTACCGCCCCCGAAGAACACCGTGGAGACCGCGGCGGGCGCGCGGCCGGCGTCGGACAGGACCTTCGCGGCGAGGTCCACCTCCAGCAGCGCCGTCGAGGCGTACTGCGCCTGGTTGGCGCCGCCGCCCAGCTCGGACGCGGTGTAGGTGTTGAAGTCGCAGTAGCCGCAGCGCACCGTGCAGAACGGGACGTGCACGTAGACGCCGAACGGCCGGGCCCGCGCTGGCTCGACCGCCGGCGGCGCTGCCCAGGCGGGCAGCGCGCCGTCGTCGGGCACCGGGATGCCGGAGGGAAGAGCGGGCACCTACTTCTTCTTGTCCTTCGGGGCGTCCGAGTCGGAGGACAGCGCGGCGATGAACGCCTCCTTCGGCACCTCGACCGAGCCGATGTTCTTCATGCGCTTCTTGCCCTCCTTCTGCTTCTCCAGCAGCTTGCGCTTACGGCTGATGTCACCGCCGTAGCACTTGGCGAGCACGTCCTTGCGCATGGCGCGGATGGTCTCGCGGGCGATCACGCGCGCGCCGATGGCGGCCTGGATCGGCACCTCGAACTGCTGGCGCGGGATGAGCTCCTTGAGCTTGGCGGTCATCATGACGCCGTACGAGTACGCCTTGTCGCGGTGCGCGATGGAGCTGAACGCGTCGACGTGCTCACCCTGGAGCAGGATGTCGACCTTCACGAGGTCGGCGACCTGGTCACCGGACGTGTCGTAGTCGAGGGACGCATAACCGCGGGTCTTGGACTTGAGCTGGTCGAAGAAGTCGAAGACGATCTCGCCGAGCGGCAGGTGGTAGCGCAGCTCCACACGCTCCTCGGACAGGTAGTCCATGCCCTGCAGCTCGCCGCGCTTGGACTGCGAGAGCTCCATGACCGCGCCGACGAACTCGCTGGGGGTGAGGATCGTGGCCTTGACGACGGGCTCGCGAACCTCCTTGATCTTGCCCCCCGGGAACTCCGACGGGTTGGTCACCACGACCTTCGTGTTGTCCTCCAGCGTCACCTCGTAGATGACGTTCGGGGCGGTGGAGATCAGCTCGAGGTTGAACTCGCGCTCGAGGCGTTCGCGCACGATCTCGAGGTGCAGCAGGCCGAGGAAGCCCACGCGGAAGCCGAAGCCAAGCGCCACCGACGTCTCGGGCTCGTAGTTGAGCGCGGCGTCGCTGAGCTTGAGCTTGTCCAGCGCGTCGCGCAGGATCGGGTAGTCGGAGCCGTCGATCGGGTACAGGCCCGAGAACACCATGGGCTTGGGGTCGCTGTAACCGGCGAGCGCGACGGTGGCGGGCTTGGCCGCGTTGGTCACGGTGTCGCCGACCTTGGACTGGCGCACGTCCTTCACGCCCGTGATCAGGTAGCCCACCTCCCCGACGCCGAGACCCTTGGTCGCGTGCGGCTCGGGCGAGCTGACGCCGATCTCGAGGAGCTCGTGCGTGGCCTTCGTCGACATCATCGCGATCTTCTCGCGCGGGTTCAGGTCGCCGTCGATCACGCGCACGTAGGTCACGACGCCGCGGTAGGTGTCGTAGACGGAGTCGAAGATCATGGCGCGGGCCGGGGCGTCCGGGTCGCCGGTCGGGGCAGGGACGCTCTGCACGATGCGGTCGAGCAGCGCCTCGACGCCGACGCCGGTCTTGCCGCTGACCTGGAGGACGTCCTCCGGCTCGCAGCCCACCAGCTTCGCCAGCTCCTCGCCGTACTTCTCCGGCTGCGCCGCCGGGAGGTCGATCTTGTTCAGGACCGGGATGATCTCGAGCTCGTTCTCCATGGCCAGGTACAGGTTGGCCAGGGTCTGCGCCTCGATCCCCTGGGCGGCGTCGACGAGCAGCACGGCGCCCTCGCACGCGGCCAGCGAGCGGGAGACCTCGTACGTGAAGTCGACGTGCCCGGGGGTGTCGATCATGTTCAGCGCGTGGGGCGTGAGCACACCCGCCTCGTCGGCGACCGCCCAGGGCATCCGCACGGCCTGCGACTTGATGGTGATGCCACGCTCGCGCTCGATGTCCATGCGGTCGAGGTACTGGGCGCGCATGTCGCGCGACTGGACCACGCCGGTCAGCTGCAGCATGCGGTCGGCCAGCGTCGACTTGCCGTGGTCGATGTGCGCGATGATGCAGAAGTTGCGGATCAGCTCGGGCGCTGTGGCGTTCGGCTGGAGGCGCGCCGTGAGCGCAGGACCGGGGATGGGCAAAGCGTTCTCGCTCCGTCGTCGTCGTGGGTGGGAGGACCAACCGCCATTCTCCCACGCCCCACCCACCTCCCTCGCTTCTCGCTGAGTGCGGGCTATTTGCGCTCGAGACCCGTGAATCGGCGCAAATACCCCGCACTCAGCGGTGGCGGATCAGGTGGGGCGGGTTGATGTCGTGCGGGGGAGGAGGCGGCGGAGGACGTCGGCGAGGGTGACCACGCCGTAGTCCGCCGCTGGGCCGTCCGGCCGGGCCACTATCGCGAGCAGGTTGCCGGTCTCCCGCATGCTCGTCAGGGCGCTGTGCAGCGGCAGGTCGGCCGCCAGCTCGAAGACCGGCCGGGTGACGTCCGCGACGGGCGCGTCGTCGGCCAGCAGGAGCGTGTCGCGCACGTGCACGACGCCGTCCGGCAGGCGGCCGGGCTCCTGCACGAGGATCCGCAGGTGGCCGGACGCGCGGGACGCCTCCTGCACGTCGGCGGCCGTCGCGCCGTGGCGGACCGCCGCAGGGGTCGTCGGCGCCGCAAGCAGGTCCTCGACCGTGAGCCGGCGCAGGTCCAGCGCTCCGGAGAGCTGGTCGGAGTAGGCGACGTCGAGCGCCCCGACGCTCACCGAGTGCTCCACGAGGTGCCGCAGGTCCTCCGGGCCCTGCCCGGACGCCACCTGGTCCGCGGGCTCGACGCCCACGCGCCGCAGGCACCAGTTCGCGGCGCCGTTGAGCGCCACGAGCACCGGCCGGGTCACGACCATGAAGGCCCGCATCGGGAGCGCGAGCATCGTGGCGCTGGCCTCGGGGTGGGCGATGGCCCACGACTTCGGCGCCATCTCCCCCACCACCAGGTGCAGGAACGTGACGATGACCAGGGCCAGCACGAAGCCCGCGACGTCGGCGGCCCAGAGCGGCGCACCCCACGTCTCGAACACCGGTGTCAGCCAGTGGTGCACCGCCGGCTTGGTGATCGCGCCGAGGGCCAGGGTGCAGACCGTGATCCCGAGCTGGGAGCCCGCGAGCAGCAGCGTCAGCTCGTTCGCGCTGCGCAGCGCGGCGCGTGCAGAGCGGCTGGTGGGCGCGGCGTCCTCCAGCCGGTGCCGCTTGGCCGCGAGGAGCGCGAACTCCACCGCGACGAAGAACGCGCTCAGCGCGATGATGACGACGGTGGCGGCCACCACCACCCATGGGTTGCTCATCGGGCCTCCTCGCTCGTGGTCCCGACGTTCTCGGCGACCGCCGGTGCGTCCTCGACGGTGACCCGGACGCGGGACGGCACGTGCCGCTCCACCTCGAGCACCTCGATCCGGAGCACCTCGTCCGGGTGCGGTTCGGCCGCCACCAGGTCGGCGGGAGCGGCGGGCAGCGCGACGTCGACGACGGAGCCCGCCGCGGGCAGCGAGCCGTGGACGGCGATCGCCAGCCCGGCGATGGTCTCGTGGTCACCCTCGGGCAGGTCGCGCCCGACGGACCGCTCGACCTCGTCGAGGTGGACGTCGCCTGCCATGACCCACACCCCGTCCGACGCCGCGGTCACGGGGTCGATCTCGTCGTCGTGCTCGTCGGTGATCTCGCCGACCAGCTCCTCCGCGAGGTCCTCGACGGTGAGCACGCCGGCGAAGCCGCCGTACTCGTCGACGACGCACGCCATCTGGTTGCGCGTGGCCGAGAGCTCCCCGAGGGCGTCCGGCAGCGCCATCGCGGTGGGCAGCACGAGGGCCGGGCGCTGGAGGTCGGCGACGGTCGCCGCCGCGGGCCCCGCGGACAGCAGGTCCGCCAGGTGCACGACGCCGACCACCTCGCCGTCGTCGTCGAGCACCGGGTAGCGGGAGTGCCCGCGAGCCATCAGCTCGCGCACCGCCGCGAGCGTGTCGCCCGTGTGCACGACACCGACCCGCGCCCGCGGGATCATGGCGTGCTCGACGTCCTGGCGGGGGAAGTCGAGGATGCGGTCCAGCAGCACCGAAAGGTCGCCGGGCAGGTCGCCGCTGGCACGGGAGTCGGCGACGATGTGCTCGAGGTCGCGGACCGTCGCCGAGTGCTCGACGTCGTGCACCGGCTCGATGCGGAGCAGGCGCAGCAGCGCGTTCGACGCGGCGTCGAACACCCTGATCAGCCAGCCGAAGACCGCGAGGTAGACGGTGGTGGAGCGCGCGAGCCACAGCGCGACCGGTTCGGGCCGCGCGATCGCCAGGTTCTTCGGGACGAGCTCGCCGAACAGCATCTGCACGAGCGTCGAGAGCACGAGCGCCAGGACGGTGCCCACCGCGACGCCGACGCCGGTCGGCACACCGACGCCGCCGAGCGCGACGCCCAGCGCCTCACCGACCAGCGGCTCGGCGACGTAGCCGACCAGCAGGCCGGTGACCGTGATGCCGAGCTGCGCACCGGAGAGCATGAAGCTGGTACGCCTGGTCACGCCGAGCGCGCGCCGCGCCCCGGCGTCGCCGGCCTCCGCGCGGGCCGCCAGACGTGCCCGGTCGACCGCCATGTACGCGAACTCCTGCGCGACGAAGTAGCCCGTCACGGCGGTGATCGCGAGGATCACCACGACGCCCAGCAGGAGCGAGATCACCCAGCTCAACGCCACCACCTCCGCCCTGCGGAACTGCGGCGTACGGCTGGGCGGGGACTATGACTGTCGGCGTCCATGATCCTTCACGAGAGGTGGTGCGGTTCGGTAGCGGCCCGAGGTCTCCGGCCGGATGCCGAAGGGCATCGCGTGGAAGAACGACGGACGTGCCCCTACAGTTCCACGGCGCGCTGCGGTAGTCATCCTGAGCGGCGATCCTGAGCGGCCGTCCCAGCGTCCGTCCTGTACGCCAGGGTGTCGCGGGCGGGCGGTACCTTTCGGCACATGAGCCTCGACCACCTCGCCCTGCTGACCCGGTTCCAGGGCAGCTTCCTCGCCGCGGTGCCGGACGCCGACGCCGAGGCACGGGTCCCCGCCTGCGGGGACTGGACCGTCCGCGGGCTCGTGGAGCACCTCGCCGAGGTCCACCACTGGGCCGCCGGCCACGTCCGCGGGGTCGAGGGCCCGGCCCTCGGCGAGGGACCGTTCGACCTGGCACCGCACTACTCGGCCCAGGCCACGACCCTGCGCGAGGCCTTCGCCGAGATCGACCCCGACTCGATCGGCCGGGTGCTCACCCATCCCACGCCCATGGGTCCTGGCCCGGTGCGGTTCTGGCACCGGCGGCAGACCCACGAGACGCTCGTGCACCTGCACGACCTGCTCGCGGCGCGTGCCGGGGCGGGGTCGGTCGGCCTGGTCGGGGCCGAGCCCGAGGTCTGGGCGGACACCGTCGACGAGGTCGTCACCGTGCTCCAGCCACGCCAGGTGGGCCTCGGCCGCATGGCACCGCTGCGGCACCCGGTCGCCCTCGTGGCGACCGACGTCGACGGCGCGCGCACCTGGGTGCTCGGCGCTCCCGGCGAGCGCGCGGAGGAGGAGGCGATCCACGCCGTCGTCTCCGGGCCGGCCGCCGGGCTCGCGCTCATGCTGTGGCGCCGGCTCACGCCGAGGGAAGCCGGGCTGGTCGTCGAGGGTGACCGGGAAGGCTTCGAGGCGGCGCTGGCGCAGCCGGTCGTGCCGTAGCCCGGGCCGACCCTCGGCCGACTCAGGAGTAGAGCGCCTGAACGTCCAGCTCGATGGGGAACGGGCGGTCGACCTTGAGGATCTCGCGGAAGATGCCGACCGGGGCATACGTCCGCGTCATGTCGTCGAGCTCGTAGACGTGCACGACCGTCGACGCGTTGCCGTCCTCGTCCTCGATCCGCCAGAAATGCTTGATGCCCGCCGCCGCGTACTTGTGCGGCTTCACAGTCATGTCGCGATGCTCGGACTCCGGTGAGACCACCTCGACCGCCAGCACCACGTCCGCAACCTCGTACCACGTGGCATTCGGGCCCACCGAAGCGGTCGACGCGATGACGTCCGGTTCCGGACGGTTGCGGTCGTCGAGGCGGATGGTCATCTCACTGTCGATGACTACGCCTTCGGGCGCCTGCTCACCGAGGGTCGAGTCGAGCCGGTTGATGACGCGTCGGTGCCAGTGCCGCTGGGGGGACATCATGAAGACAAGTGCTCCGTCGATCAGTTCCGTGTGGCGCGGAGCGTCCGGCAAGGAGTCGAGGTCCTCGGCAAACCAGCCCTCCGGACGTGGAGGACTCATCCAGTCGGGCAGCGTGGTCATGGGATCACGGTAGCAACGCGCGCGCTCTATGTCAGCGGATCATGCCAGCCCGTGTACCGGCCCGCACCGTGTGAGAAGCCCACTCCGCGCGAATCAGTCACCCGAGCCGCGTGATGTCCACCGTCACCGCGAGCGTCGACGAGGCGGCGCCCGCGTAGACACCCTTGAACGGAGGCACGTCGCCGTACTCCCGCCCGCGCCCGACCACCACGTGGTCGCCGCCGACGAAGACCCGGTTGGTGGGGTCGTAGCCCACCCACTCACCCGTCCACCACTCGACCCAGGCGTGCGACTCGCCGCGCACCTGCTCGCCCATACCGGCGTCGGGCTCGGGGTGCACGTAGCCGGAGACGTACCGCGCGGGGATGCCCACCGAGCGCAGGGCACCCAGCGCGAGGTGCGCCATGTCCTGGCACACGCCCTTGCGCGCCTCCCATGCCTCGACCGCCGGCGTGTGCACGGTGGTCACGCCCGGCACGTACTCGAGCCGGTCCCGCACGGCGAGGCAGATCGCCTCCGCGGCCCGGTAGGGGTCCAGCCCGCCCGCGGCCTCCAGGGCGACCGCCGCGAGGTCCGACGGCGGCGTCGTGACCGGCGACTCCGCGAGGAAGGCCGACTGCGCGTCCAGCACGGCCTCGCTCGCCAGGTCCCGCCACCCGGGTACGTCGCCGGCGGGGCGCCCGTCGGCGGAGTACCCGGAGGCCTCGACGAGAGCCTCGGCGACGATCCTGAGCTGGGTGTGCGGCCGCAGGATCTCGAACGTCGTGACGCTCGTGCCCCAGTAGTCGGTGTGGTCGGAGGACCACGTGGTGGGCGACATCGCGAGGGTCGCCGAGCGTACGGTCTGGCGCGCGTCCTGGACGGGGCGCATGCGCGTCTGGTTGTACGAGTCCGTGACCGGCGATGCGTAGTCGAACAGGGTCGTGTGGACCACCTTCAGCAGCGTCACAGCGCCTCCTCCACCCAGGCCGTCGTGGCCACCGCCGGAAAGTACCGGTGCTTGATCGCGCCGCTGGCCCGGGTGCACGCCACCTGCACACGCTCCATCGTGTCCGGCAGGTCGGTGAGCAGGTCGCCCAGCCGGGCGAACTCCAGCTCGGAACGCATGATGCCGAGCGCGCGGCGGGCGTCGTCCGACACCGCGTGCCTGCCCTCCACCGGCTCCAGCTCGCGCAGGGCCCGCTCTGCGGCGTGCAGCGCGTAGACGATCGACCGCGGGAACAGGCGGTCGAGGATGAGGAAGCCCGCGGCGTCGGCGTCGGACGCCCTGCCGCGGTACGTCCGCAGGTATGCCTCGTACGCGCCGCAAGACCGCAACAGGGTGTTCCACCCAGGCCCGCCTGTACCGAGCCGGGCCTGGGTGGTGATCAGGCGCGCCGTCATGTCGGCCCGCTCGATCGCCTGGCCCAGCACCATGAAGTGCCAGGTCGAGTCGCGCGGCGTCGCCGACTCCATGAGCCCCGCCACGACGGCGGCCCGCTCCCGCACCCAGGAGAAGAACTCGTGCGGTCCCCGGCGGGCGTGCGACGGCAGGGTGTTGCGGGTCGTGTTGAGGCACTCCCACAGGTCGGTCGAGACGATCTCGCGCGCCCGGCGGGCGTTCTCCCGCGCCGCGAGCAGCGACCCTGCGATCGACGACGGGTTCTCCCGGTCGTGCGCCAGGAGGCGGAGCACGGTGTCGCGGTTCACCTCGCCGTCGTCCGGCCGCGCGGGATGGTCCATGATCGCCAGCAGGGAGCGGCAGGCGGTGACCTCGTCGGCCCATGGATCCTCCGAGAGCGCCTGGACGTGCACGTCGAGGATGCGTGCCGTGTCGTCGGCACGCTCGACGTACCGGCCGATCCAGAACAACGACTCCGCGATCCGGCTCAGCACGCGACACCTCCGGCTGCGCTGGTCGGGCCCGAGGCCTGTTGCTGTTGCTGTTGCTGCTGGTTCGTGGCCGCGTCGTCCGGGTTGGTCGCGCGGGGCACGCCCGACGTCGGCTCCGAGGGCCGGGCGCTCGACCGCCGCCCCTCGACCGGGGCCGGCACCGTCTGCCGGGGTCCCGCACCGTCCTCCAGCACCCAGGTGTCCTTGGACCCGCCGCCCTGGGACGAGTTCACGACGAGCTGCCCCTCCGGGAGCGCGACCCGGGTGAGCCCGCCGGGCAGCACCCACACGTCGGAGCCGTCGTTCACGGCGAACGGACGCAGGTCGAGGTGGCGGGGCCGGAAGGCGCCGTCGACGAACGTCGGCCCGGTCGAGAGCTGCACGACGGGCTGCGCGATCCAGCCGCGCGGGTCCTCGACGATCCGGGACCGCACGGCGTCGATCTCGGCGCGCGTCGCCTTCGGCCCCACCACTATGCCCTTGCCGCCCGAGCCGTCAACGGGCTTGACCACCAGCTCGTCGATGCGGTCGAGCACCTCGGCGCGGGCGTCGGGCTCCTCGAGCCGCCACGTGTCGACGTTCGCGAGCACGGGCTCCTCGGCGAGGTAGTAGCGGATCAGGTCGGGCACGTAGGTGTAGACGAGCTTGTCGTCGGCCACGCCGTTGCCGAGCGCGTTCGCGAGCGTGACGTTCCCGAGCCGCGCGGCGTTCACCAGCCCGGGCACGCCGAGCATGGAGTCGCCGCGGAACTCGACAGGGTCGATCCACTCGTCGTCCACCCGCCGGTAGATGACGTCGACGCGGCGCGACCCCTCGGTGGTCCGCATGTAGACCCGGCCGCCCTTCGTGTACAGGTCGCGCCCCTCGACGAGCTCCACCCCGAGGAGCCGGGCGAGCAGGCTGTGCTCGAAGTACGCGGAGTTGTAGACGCCCGGGGTGAGCACGACGACCGTCGGGTCCGGGACGCCGTCGGGAGCGCTGGCCACCAGGGCGGCGAGCAACCGCTGCGGGTAGTCGACGACCGGCTGCACCCGCAGCCGGCTGAACAGCTCGGGGAACGTGCGGACCATGGCCCGGCGGTTGCTCACCACGTAGCTCACGCCCGACGGGACGCGGACGTTGTCCTCGAGGACGCGGTACCGGCCCGCCTCGTCGCGAATCAGGTCGATGCCGCTCACGTGGCAGCGGACGCCGCCGGCCGGGCGGATGCTCGCGGCGACCCGCTGGAAGTCCGAGCTCGACTGGATGAGCCGCTGCGGCACGACACCGTCCTTGACCGCCTGCTGCGGTCCGTAGACGTCGTCGAGGAACGCCTCGAGGGCCCGAACGCGCTGCTGGACGCCGAGCGCGATGTCCGTCCAGTCGTCCTGCTCGATGACGCGGGGTACCACGTCCAGCGGGAAGGGTCGCTCCTCCCCCGCGAAGTCGAAGGTGACGCCCTGGGCCAGGTAGGACCGCGCGAGCGCGTCGGCGCGCGACGCCACCTCGTCGGCGGTCAGGCGGGTGAGCCGGCCGTGCACCTGCTCGTAGCAGGACCGCAGCATGCCGTCGCGGTCCAGCATCTCGTCGAAGGCCTGCTGGAGGGGATATCCGTCGAACAGGTCTGTCATGTCCGAACTGTAGGACGACGGGTGGGACGTACCGGTTCCGGGAGTGTTTCGGCTCGGTGTCGCTTCGCGGACCGCGCCGTCAGTCCGCGAGCACCGCGGCGATCCGCTCCTGGCTCCCGCGCGCGAACGCGGGCCAGCGGTCCCAGTAGTACGGCAGCGCGATCACCGCCTGGACCAGGACCCAGCCCCGCCCGCGCTCCCAGGCGTCCTCCGGATCGGTCAGCCCGTCGAGGGCGGACGTCCGGAACGCCGCGCGCTCGGCGCCTGTGAACTGGGTCCAGGCGGGGATCAGGTCGGCGGCGGGATCGCCCACGCCCACCCCGCCCCAGTCGATGACGGCGGTCAGCCGCCCGCCGTCGGCCAGGAGGTTGCCGGGCAGCAGGTCGCCATGGATCCAGTGCCGGTCCGACGCCGGACGCGCGGCCAGCGCCCGGTCCCACGCCTTCGTCACGGCACTGCCGTCGATGCGGGTGCCGGACTCGGCGATGGCGGCGCGCACGTCCCCGTCGAGCCGTGCGAGCGGGACGCCGCGCGAGGTGCCCTCCTTGACCGGAGCGCCCTCGGTGCTCACCGCGCGCAGGGCCGCGACGAACTCGCCGAGCTGCCGGGCGGCGGCCGGGCCGAGCTCGCCGACCGCCGGCGGCGCGCCGTCGAGCCAGGGCGTGACGGACCAGCGGAACGGGAAACCCTGCCCCGGCTCGCCGACCGCCTCGGGCACGGGGAGCCGGAGCGGCAGGTGCGGCGCCAGGTGCGGGAGCCAGCGCGCGTCGGAGCCCGCCTGGTGCTGTGCCCAGCCGATCTTCGGCATGCGGACCAGCAGCTCGTCCCCGAGGCGGAAGAGGTGGTGGTCCGTGCCGCCCGCAGGCCCCTGCGTCACCGGCAGGTCCGCCCACCGCGGGAACTGCTCGCCGACCAGCCGACGGACAAGCTCGGGGGTGGAGGCGACCTCGTCGTCGTGCAGGCTCATGCGCACACCGTGACACCGTCGCGTCCGCCCGGGCGAGCGCTTTTCGCCCGTCGGCTCGGGGGCGAGCCGGAGCGATGAGTTGCCGGACGCCACGGCGTCAGACCGGTATGACTGATCACGCGACCACCAGCCAGGGCGACCGCGTCGCCTACGACCTGCGCGGCGGCACCGGACCGGCCGTCGTCTTCGTGACGGGCGCCGGGCCCGACCGCGCCGACGACCCGGTCACCGCCGAGACCGCCCAGCGCGTGGCCGACGCCGGGCTCACCGCCGTCACGTTCGACCGGCTCGGCCGCGGGGAGAGCCCGGCGGAGGGCCGCCTCGACCTCGACCGTGAGCTGGCAGCGGTCGCCGCGATGATCGAGGTCGCGGGCGGTTCCGCGGTGCTGGTCGGGCACTCGTCGGGCTGCGCGCTCAGCCTCCGTGCCGCCGCGGCAGGGCTGCCGGTCACCGGCCTCGCCCTCTGGGAGGCGCCCCTGGGCGACCCCGCTCAGACGACGCAGGCGTGGGCCGACGAGATCGAGCGTCTGCTCGACGCCGACGACCACGAGAACGCGATGCGGCACTACATGAAGGACATGCCGCCCGAGTGGCTCGCCGAGATGGAGGCCTCCCCGGCGTGGTCCGAGATGGCCCGCACCGTCGCCGCCTACCGCGCCGACGCGCAGTCGCTCGCCTGGGCCCAGCGTGCGCTGGAGGACGGCACGCTCGACCTCGCGGTCCCGGTGCTCGCCATGTACGGGGTCGAGACCTTCCCCGAGATGCCGGTCGCGGCCGCGAGCATCGTGGCTGCGGTGCCGAAGGGCACGGTGAAGGAGCTGCCGGGAGCGATGCACAGCTGGGAGCCGGAGCCGATGGCGGCCGAGCTGGCCGAGTTCGCTCGGGCGTGCGCCCACTGATTCCGACCGTTAAGCCCCTGATGGGCGGTTAACCCGTTCCGGTACGGTTTCGGGCGTGACCTTCGCATCAGACAACAGCTATCCCGGCGACTTCGAGGGTGAGGTCCACCCGATCTACAACCCTGAGCTGGACGGTGACCCGGACCCCGGCGAGGTCGTCTGGACCTGGGTGCCGTACGAGGAGGACCACAGCCAGGGCAAGGACCGCCCGGTGCTGCTCGTGGGCAAGGACGGTCCCTGGCTGCTCGGGCTGCAGCTCACGAGCCAGGACCACGACCGCGACATGCTGCAGGAGGTGCGCGCGGGCCGGATCTGGATGGATGTCGGCAAGGGCGCCTGGGACGGCACGGGCCGCGACTCGGAGGTGCGGATCAACCGCGTCATCCGCGTCGACCCGGACGACGTGCGCCGCGAGGGCGACATCCTCGCGGAGGACGTCTTCAACGAGGTCGTGAAGTACATGGACCGGGCGCTCGACCTCACCTGAGCTAGGCCCTCGGCCGCCAGGGGGCCGTCCGACGCGGCCCCCGGCGTCGGCCCGCCCC
>NZ_JBHXBG010000133.1:0-15080 GCF_042726755.1 Promicromonospora sp. NPDC060271
GCTGCGTAGACAGTGTCCACGCAGAGCAACACACCCCGGATCAGTACACGCTCCCCGAGCCGCTGGCCCTCCCGGGACCAGGCTCCCGAACCGCACGGCCGACGCGAGGTTCAGCGCGAGAGGGTCAGCGCGCGGCCGAACCCTCGACGTAGTCCGAGTCGGACGGCTTGATCCACGAGAACATCTTGCGCAGCTCGCGGCCCGTCGCCTCGATCGGGTGCTGCTCGCCCTTGGCGCGCAGCTCCTTGAACTCGGGGGCGCCGGCGTCCTGGTCGGCGATGAACCGCTCCGCGAAGGCGCCGTTCTGGATGTCGGCCAGCACGGCCTTCATGTTCTCCTTGACGCGCGGGTCGATGACCCGCGGGCCGGAGACGTAGTCGCCGTACTCGGCCGTGTCGGACACGGACCAGCGCTGCTTGGCGATGCCGCCCTCGACCATCAGGTCGACGATCAGCTTGAGCTCGTGCAGCACCTCGAAGTATGCGACCTCCGGCTGGTAGCCGGCCTCGGTCAGCGTCTCGAACCCGTACTGGACGAGCTGCGAGGCGCCGCCGCACAGCACCGCCTGCTCACCGAACAGGTCGGTCTCGGTCTCCTCGGTGAACGTCGTCTTGATACCGCCGGCACGCAGGCCGCCGATGCCCTTGGCGTACGAGAGCGCCAGCTCCCAGGCGGTGCCGGACGCGTCCTGCTCCACCGCGACGATCACGGGCACGCCGCGGCCGTCAGCGAACTCGCGACGCACGATGTGACCAGGACCCTTGGGGGCGACCATGAGCACGTCGTGGCCGGCCTCGGGCTTGATGTAGCCGTAGCGGATGTTGAAGCCGTGCCCGAAGACGAGCGCCGCGCCCTCCTTGAGGTTCGGCGCGATGTCCTCGGCGTACAGGTGCCGCTGCACCTGGTCGGGCGCGAGGATGACGACGACGTCGGCCTCCCGGACGGCGTCCGGCACGGTCGCGATCGCGAGGCCCTCGTTCTCGGCCTTCTCGCGGGACGCCGAGCCCTCGCGCAGGCCGACGGTCACCTGCGCACCGGAGTCGCGCAGGTTCAGGGCGTGCGCGTGGCCCTGGCTGCCGTAACCGATCACGGCAACCTTCTTCTGCTGGATGATCGACAGGTCGGCGTCATCGTCGTAGAACAGCTCAGCCACGGTTCTTGCTCCTCAGTGTCATTTCTCGGTGGAGTGGTTCCTGGGATGGAAAGTAGGTCACGCAGTGTCTGTCGCCGCGTGAGACCGGCGTTCCGTTTCGGGCGGGTACCTCGTTCCTCGGTCCCCACCCTCCACTTCACTCTGGTCTCACGCGGACCGGACCGCGCGCTCGAACGCGCGGTCGGTGATGGAACGGGCGCCCCGGCCGATGGCCAGGGTCCCGGACTTGACGATCTCACGGACGCCGTACGGTTCCAGCGCCGCGAGGAGGGAGTCGAGCTTCGCGGCGGGTCCGGTGGCCTCGATGACCACGGACTCCGGCACGACGTCGACGACGCGCGCCCGGAACATCTCGACGACCTCGAGCACCCCGGTACGGGTGGCGGCGTCGGCCCGCACCTTGACGAGCAGCAGCTCGCGGTGCACCGACGACTCGGGTTCGAGCTCGACGATCTTGATCACGTGGATCAGCTTGTTGAGCTGCTTCGTGACCTGTTCCAGGGGGTGCTCCTCGACGTCGACCACCACGGTGATGCGCGAGATCTCCTCGTGCTCCGTCGGGCCGACCGCCAGGGAGTGGATGTTGAACGCGCGCCGGGCGAACAGCCCGGCGACGCGCGTGAGCACGCCGGGCTTGTTCTCCACGAGCACGGACAGGGTGTGCCTCGACATGGGATGCAGTCCTCGCTCAGTCTTCTCGGTCCCACGCCGGCGAGATGCCGCGTGCGTACTGGATGTCGTCGTTGCTCACGCCGGCGGCGACCATGGGCCACACCATCGCGTCACGCGAGACGGTGAAGTCCACGACCACGGGCCGGTCGTCGATCTCGTTGGCCCGCTTGATCGCGGCGTCGACGTCGGAGGCGTGCTCGACGCGGATGCCCTCGCAGCCGTACGCGTCGGCGAGCTTCACGAAGTCCGGCACGCGCATCGTGCCGTGGCCGGTGTGCAGGTCGGTGTTGGAGTAGCGCGACTCGTAGAAGAGCGTCTGCCACTGCCGCACCATGCCCAGCGAGCTGTTGTTGATCACCGCCACCTTGATCGGGATGTCGTTGATCGTGCAGGTGGCGAGCTCCTGGTTGGTCATCTGGAAGCAGCCGTCGCCGTCGATCGCCCAGACCGTCCGGTCCGGCTGCCCGACCTTCGCGCCCATCGCAGCGGGGACGGAGTAGCCCATCGTGCCGAGCCCGCCGGAGTTGATCCAGGTGTTGGGCCGCTCGTAGCTGATGAACTGGGCCGCCCACATCTGGTGCTGCCCCACGCCCGCGACGTAGATGCCGTCGGGGCCGGTCAGCTCGCCGAGACGCTGGATCACGTGCTGCGGCGACAGGTTGCCGTCCTCCGGCTGGCTGTAGCCGCGGGGATAGGTCCGGCGCCACTCCTCGAGCTGGTGCCACCAGCCCTCGACGTCGGGCTTGCCGTGCTCCGCGTGCTCGCGGGCCAGCTCCGGCAGCAGGTCCCCGATGACCTCGCGGAGGTCGCCGACGATCGGGACGTCCGCCTCGCGGTTCTTGCCGATCTCCGCCGGGTCGATGTCCGCGTGGATGATCGCGGCCAGCGGGGCGAAGCTCGAGAGCTTGCCCGTGACACGGTCGTCGAACCGGGCGCCCAGCGCGAAGATCAGGTCCGCCTTCTGCAGCGCCGCCACCGCGGGCACGGTGCCGTGCATACCGGGCATCCCGAGGTGCTGCGGGTGGCTGTCCGGCACCGCGCCGCGGGCCATCAGGGTCGTCACGACGGGCGCCCCGGACAGGTCGACGAGCTGGCGCAGCAGGTCCGCCGCGCCGGACCGGATCACGCCGCCGCCCACGTACAGCACCGGGCGCTTGGCGGTGGCCAGCAGCTTCGCGGCCTCCCGGATCTGCTTCGAGTGCGGCTTCGTCACGGGGTGGTAACCGGGCAGCTGCAGCTCCTGCGGCCACGAGAACGTGGTGCGCGACTGCATCGCCGACTTCGCGATGTCCACGAGCACCGGCCCCGGCCGCCCCGTCGAGGCGATGTGGAACGCCTCGGCGATGGTGCGCGGGATGTCGGCCGGGTCCGTGACCAGGTAGGAGTGCTTGGTGATCGGCATCGTGATACCGACGATGTCCGCCTCCTGGAACGCGTCCGTCCCGATCGCGGCGGAATTGACCTGGCCGGTGATCGCGACGAGCGGGATCGAGTCCATGTGCGCGTCCGCGATCGGCGTCACGAGGTTGGTCGCACCAGGGCCCGACGTCGCCATGGTCACCCCGACCCTGCCGGTCGCGTGGGCGTAGCCCGAGGCCGCGTGCCCGCCGCCCTGCTCGTGCCGCACGAGGATGTGGCGGAGCTTGGCGGAGTCCATCAGCGGGTCGTAGAGGGGCAGGATCGCGCCACCCGGGATGCCGAAGACGGTGTCGACACCGACCTCCTCGAGCGAGCGGACGATGGACTGCGCACCCGTGACTTCCTCCGGACCGACGCGAGGCGTGGCGGCCTCTGGCTCGGCCTTGCCGCTGCCCACGCGGGACCGAAGCTCGGTGCGCACCTGGTCACGCGCCTCGGCGCGCGCAGCGATCTGTGCGGGTGTCGGTGTGCCGGTCATACGGATCTCCTGCCGTCGCGCCCCGTCCCCGAGGCGAAAGCGAGCGTTCGTGACAACAAAAAAACCCCGGGTCCTTGGGAAGCAAGGACTGCCAGGGTGAGCGCGCGGACGATGCCTGTGCTGGGCTTAGGCCGCGCGCTCAGGAAGTACTACAAGAATGATCGTCTGCACGTGACGCACGTTACGCCGAATCTGCGGCGATGTCACCCAGCGGGCCGATGGTCCCACGATCCGAGACGCCGAGGGTGCGGAGCCGCACGATCCCGCGCCTCCTGACCCACAGGCCCGGGTCGGCTACCAGCTCATCGCACCGTGCAGCGACGTCGGCGCCGGGTCGACGCCCAGCCGCTCGCGCAGCACCGTCAGATCGTAGGTCCGCTCCATCGCGAGGTGGCTGATGGCGTACCGCGACAGGCGTGGCTCACGTCCCGTCCAGCGGGACACCCGCTCGCCCGCCCAGGCCAGGGCGTTGGCGAGCCGGACAGGGATGCCGATCACCTGCACGGGCCGGAACCTGGCGAACATCAGCAGCTCGATCGTCTCGTCGAGGTCGACGGGCCGGGCGTCCGCCACGTTGGCCACGAGCGGCCGTCCGGCGGCCGCCTCGGGCTCGACGTCGGCGACCAGCGCCGCGCGGATCGCCAGCACCAGGGTGTCGACGTGCGTGAGGTGCTGACGCACCTTGCCGCCACCGGGCAGCGGCAGCCAGGCGCCGACGGCCGCCGACTCGAGGCGCGGCAGCAGGGTCGTGTCACCGGGTCCGTAGACCGCGTGCGGCCGCAGCACGATCACGGGCCCCCGGTCCCCGCGCGCGGCATCGGCGCTCAGGTACCGCTCCGCGGCCGCCTTCGTCGAGCCGTAGGCGTTGACGTAGCCGTGCGCCGGGGCCTCCGCCTCGGTCGCCGCGACGCTCGGGGTGCGGGGGTCGTACACGCTGCCGGAGGACACGTGCACGAACCGCGCCTCCGGGAACGTCTCGCGCACCGCGCGGGTGCCCTCGACGTTGACCACCCAGGCGCGGGCATGGCTGCCGCCGTCGTGCACCGCGGCACCGCAGTGCACGACGGCGTCGACGTGCTCCGGCCGGTCCTCCTTGGCCAGCGGCCCGTCCCGGAGGTCCCAGACCTGGTGCAGGACCTGATGCGGCGAGCCGACGGGCAGGCGCGGAACCCGGCGCGAGAACGCGATCACCTCGTGACCACGTGCCGCCAGGTCGCGGACCACAGCACCACCAACAAAACCAGACGAACCGGTCACCGCCACCCTCATGCGCGCACTGTACCCGCCAACGGTGAAACCAGATCGACCAGTGCGCGACGATCAGGTTTCCGCGACCGGCCGGCGACCGGCACGTGCGTCGCCTCGACGACCAGGTCGGGGAGCGCGCCATGGTCCAGGACCTGCCCCACCTGGTCGGTGACCGCCCGGGCCAGCTCCGTGCCGGCCCGGACCACGGGAGCCGCGCCCGCGTCCCGGGTGCCGCCCGCGGCCGTCGCTCCCTCGGCCGTCACGACGAGGACCACCCGCTCGTCGCCGTCGGGCACCGGAACACCGACCAGCACGGCGTCGGCGACGCCCGGGAGCTCCCGCAGCCGGGGCTCGAACAGGCCCGGGTAGATGTTCACCGTCCCGCGGATGATCATGTCCCGGTTGCGACCGACGAGCACGATCCGCCCCTCGGCGTCCTGGTAGGCGAGGTCACCGGTGCGGTGCTCGATCGCCCTTGCCCCGCCCGCGTCGAGGTCGGAGAGATACCCGGCCATCAGGGACGGTCCCGTCAGCACGAGCTCACCCACCCCGCGCTCGTCCGGGTCGACGACGTCCTTCGGGTCCACCTGGTCCACCGCTTCCCGCGCCGCCGTGTCGATCCGCACGCCGATGCCACCGAGCGGACGGCCGACGAGATCCCCGGCCGCGGCCGCCGCGATCTTCTCGTCAGCGGAGGTCACCGCCGCCGGCAGGATCTCGGTGGCGCCGTACACGGCGAGCCAGCGCGTACCCGGCAGGACACGACGGCCACGTTCGAGCAGCGCGACCGTGACGGGCGCCGCGCCGACCGCGAGCACGGCCGGACCCGCCGCGCTCGCGGCGGCCCCCGTGTCCTCGGTTCCGTGCCCGGCCTCCAGGACGTCGAGCAGCGCGGTCACGTCGGCGGGCACGAGGAACGAGGAGTCCGCCCCCGCGACCCCGCGCGCGAACGCGTCGGGCGCATCCTTCGGGGCCCGCGCGGGGATCTCCCACGTACCGCCGGCCATGATCGCCGGCAGGCCGAGGAACATCTGGTCCGTATGCGCCCGCTGCCCCGGTTTCAGCTCCCCGACCTGAGCGAACAGGTCGAGCATGCCGCCGAGCGTTCGCACGGTGTGCACGACGGCCTTCGGGTCCGACGTCGTCCCGGAGGTGAAGACGACCAGCGCCTCGCGGTCCACCTCCGCCACCTCCTCCGGAGCCCGGGACGGCCCGGGAACCCCCAGCCGCGCCACCCGGCGCGCGCCCCGCGGCACGCCAGGGAGCCACGGGCCGGTGTACAGGTGCCGCACCGGCAGCCGCCCGTAGTCCGGGAGCAGCAGGCCGCGAGCCCGCGCGATCCCCCGCAACGGACCCGACGACGCCGCGTACAGCAGCGCCTCCGTCGCGGCCCAGCGCGGCCTCGCCGCGGCGATCCGGGCCGCGAACAGCTCCGGCGTCGAACCGGGGTCGACGAACACCACCGCACCGCCGGCACGCAGGACCGCCAGGCACAGGACCACACCCTCCGGGCGGGGCCGGATGCTGAACAGCACGCGGTCGCCGGGCTCCAGGCCCTGCGCTCGCAGCCCGGCCGCCGTCCGCTCCACCCGCTCGGCAAGGCCGCCGAACGTCACCTCCTCGCGCACACGCCCGCCGTCACGGCCGCCGAACCAGCGGAGCGCGACGACGTCGGGCGTGCTCCGCGCGACGCCCAGCAGCTCGTCGACGAGGTGCCTCACGACGCCTCCCGCGTCCACGTCGACGCCGGGACCAGACCCGTGGCGCCGTCCGCACCCCGCAGGCAGAGCTCCAGCGAGCCGTACGCCGGGACCAGCACACCGCGTGCCGCGCGGCGTCGTCCCACCACCGGCACCCGTCCGTCCGCCGCCGCCGCCAGCGCGTCGAGCACCGCGTCGACCTGCGCCATCGCGAGCGGCATGCCCAGGCAGAAGTGCGGGCCCGCCCCGAACCAGAGGTGCCGCACCGCGGGTTCGACCGGCCGGTCCGGATCGAAACCGCCGCCCGCCCGGCAGCAGTTCACGGTGGCGATCACCACGCGGTCCCCCGCCGTGACCGGCACACCGCCCACCGACGTGCCGGCCCGCACCGAACGCAGCATCGCGGGCGTCGGCACGGTGACGCGCAGCCCCTCCTCGACGGCGCGCCTGCGCAGCGCGGCGTCGTCCGCCAGCAGCCGTGCGGTCCACCCCGTGTCGTGCGCGATGGCCACGAGCCGCGGCACGAACGACTGGATGGTCTCCGTCCCCGTGAGCACGAACGCCCCGACGGCTCCCATCGCCTCCCGCTCGGACAGCCCGAGGTCGCGCATCCGCCCGGGAACCGTCGCGGGGTCGCCGGCGCGGTAGGCCGCTCGCGCGGGCGCGGTGAGCCGCTCCAGCACCGTGCGCGCCTGCGTCACCTGCGACCGCGTCAGCCCGTGCCGGTGCAGCCGCACCATCCCGGTGATCGCGCTCGCGGCGGCCATCGACGAGCGCACCGCCTCGTCGGTCGGCGGCAGCCCCACCATCCCGCAGATCACGGCGCCGGCCTGTGCACTGACCGTCTCAGCCAGGTCGACGGTCTCCCCCGCTGCGAGCCGCCGCGTGAGGTCGGGCAGCGCACCCGCACCGCCCGCACCGTCCGCGGCCACGAGCTCGCGGACCGCCCGCGGCGAGAACAGCGGCCCGAGCGCGCGCCGCAGCGCGGCGTGCTCGGCGCCCTCCATGTTGAGCAGCACCGACGGCCCGAGCACCGGCGTCCACAGGTCCGACGGCGCTCCCGGGCCCACCTTCGAGAAGTGGTCGAGGTCGAGCAGCACCTCGCGGGCCACCTCGGCGTCGCTCACCACGACCCCGATGCGCGGCACCCGGACCACCGGCCGGTCCCGCACGGACCGCAGCGCCGGGTACGCGAGCGGATGCGCGGCACGCTGCACCCGCTCCTCCCAGAAGGCCTCGGGCGAGGCCCAACCGTGGCCCTGTGCGGTGACGACCGGTGGACGGCGATCGACGACGGCGGCCGCTACCGGGGAGGGCGTCATCGGATGTCCACCACCTCTGGCCGGTAGCGGTGGTCGGCGTACCAGCCGAGCGTGCGCACCAGCCCCCAGGCGTGCACGCGGCGCGTCGAGGCGCGCACCCACACCGAGCGGTGCTCGGCGTACCGCGTCGTCAGCCGTCGTACCGCGTTGACCAGCGCGCGGTCCTCGTGCAGGTCCTCGATCCGGGTGCGCGGGAACCCGCCAGCCCGCTCGTACAGCGAGGCGGTGATCGCCATGTTGCAGCCGGGCGTCATGACGTACGGACCGAGGTAGCCCTCGTCCTGGTTGCCGGGCCGGATCTTGCCGAACGTGCTCGACGCCCACAGCGCGAACGACAGCACGCCCTGCTGGAACCGGGACACGGGCAGGTCGTCGTCGCGCGGGACGAGCCGGCCGGCGATCAGCTCGTCACCCGAGGCGAACGCCTCCCGCACCGCGCTGGTCCACCCCGGCGGCGGCAGGCAGTCGGCGTCCGTCCGGGCCAGCAGCTCGGCGCCGAGCGCGATCGCCGCGCGCATGCCGGTGTCCGCCGCGGCGCCGGTCCCCTTCTGGTCCTCGGTCACGATCTGCCAGCGCAGCCGTCCCCAGTCGGCTATCGCCTTGCGCACGACGTCGGGTGTGCCGTCGGTGGACCCGTTGTCCACGACCACCAGGTCGAAGTCGTCGTCCTCCTGCGCGTGCAGCGCCTCGAGCGTGCGCAGGATCCCGTGCTCGTGCGCCTCGTTCAGCGCGGGCACGACGACGGCGAGCCGCGGGCGTCCTGCTGCTTCACCCGCGCCCTCGCTCCGCTCCGGGGTCACCACCGGACCACCATCGCTCCCATGCTGATCCCGCCGGCAAGGCCGAGCAGCAGCACGACGTCGCCGCGCCGCAGGCGGCCGGACTCCAGCGCCGTGGCGAGCTGCAGCGGCAGCGTCGCCGAGGCGATGTTGCCGTGGTCGGCGACCGTGAGGATCGTGCGGTCGGCCGGTACGCCGAGCGCGCGGTGCACGTCCGCGAGGTAGCCAACGGCCACCTGGTGCACCGCGATGAGCGCGACGTCGTCGATGGTCACGCCCGCGGCGGCCAGCGCCTGCTCGACGGGACCCGGACCGAAGGCGACGAAGGCCTCCCGCAGCCGTGAGCCGTCGATCTCGAAGTAGCTGCGCTCGGGGTCGCGCGGGTTCACGGTGCCGCCGCCCGGGAGCATGCCGACGTCCCAGTGCTGCGACTCGGCCGCGAACACCGAGGCCAGGATTCCCGACGGCCTGTCAGCGGGCTCGACGAGCCCGGCGAGCTCGGCCGCCAGGTCGTCCTCGAAACCGTCCTCGAGATCGGTCTGGTGTCCGTGCGCGGCGGCCCCTGCTCCGAGGGCGGGCAGGCTCCCGGCCCCGGTCGCCTCGACGAGCACCGCGGCCCCGGCGTCGGACATCGTGTAGCCGGCCGCGGACATCGCGTACGTGCTGCGGTCGGGCACGTCCCAGCGCACCCCGCGCGTCGGCATCTCGCCGCATGCGACGAGCACGCGGCGGTACCGGCCGGTGCCGATGAGCGCCTCGGCCACCTCCATGCCGTTGAGCACCGAGTTGCAGGCGTTCTTGACGTCCATCACCGGGGCGCGCATGCCGAGCTTCGCGGCCACGATATGGCTGGTCGCCGGCTCGATCATGTCCTGCGTGGCGGACGCGAAGATCAGGAGGTCGACGTCGTCCGCCCGCAGGCCCGCGCGGGTAAGGACCGTGCGGGAGGCGGCGACGGCGAGGTCGGAGGCCTGCTGGTCGTCGTCGGCCACATGGATGCGGCGCACACCGGTCAGGCGCGAGACCATCGGGATGCGCGGCGCGACCTTCGGGTTCCTGCGGTGCAGCTCGCGCTCGGCCTCTGCCACGTCGCGCGTGCGCTCGGGCAGGTGCACGGCGACGTCGGTGATGCGGGCGACGGGGCGCGGGGACGGTCGGGGCGACACCGCGGGCTCAGCAGGTCGATCAGGTGCCGGGTTCAGCACGGCGGCCGGTTCGGGAAGCACCCGCGACAGAGTAGGGCACGCCTATAACGCGCTGGTGACGATCGACGCGGCCGCCGCCGTGCTGCGTCGCGTTCAGCAGGCCCAGGGGTACCAGAACTCACCCGCGAGTGGTCGCCTGGCGCCTGCTGAACCGGAGTCAAGCACGCTGGCCTGGCCGTAGGGTGACGGCCGTGACCCACGTCCTTCCCACCACTCGGCACGAGCTGGGCCTCCTCTACCGCGCCCGGCCCGCGATGGCCGGGCTGCTCCTGGCCGGCACGGCCGCCCAGGGGTCGCCCCTCGGCGGCTCACCAGTTCGTAGGGTGCCCGGCATCGGGTGGGTCACGGCGGACCCGGTGGTGGCGCGAACGGTCCTCCGCGACCACCGTTCGTTCACGATCCTCGGTGAGGGCGGCGTCGGGAACCTGTGGGCCCAGATCCTCGGTGACTGGGTGCTCGACCTGTTCGACGGCGCCGGGCACCACGACCTGCGTACCCGCACGCGCGAGCTGTTCACGGAGGCCGTCTCGCGTGATCTCGTGAGCGCCGCCTGGGACGACCGGGTCGCCGTCGCGGGCGAGGTGCTGCGCTCGGGCGGCACGCTCGACGTCGCGCACCTCTCCCGGGTCCTGGTGGGCCGCATGGTCATCTGCCTGCTCGGCATCCCCCGACCCGCCGGGCACGGCGGGTCCTGGCCCGACGACGAGGGTGCACTGCGGATCTTCGAGACCGGCGAGCGGCTGGCCTCCGTGGCCCTCGGCACCGCTGGGTCGACGATCCTGACGCCCGACCAGGTGGCTACCGCCCAGGGCATCGTCGCGGAGCTGAACGCGGGGATCCCCGACGGCTGGCGGAACGCACCGCCGGACACCCTGCTCGGCCGCTGCCGGGAGCTCGGCCTCGGGCTGACCGAGACGTCCGGCCTGGCGTCACTCCTCATGGTCGCCGGCACCGAGACCGCCGCGAGCGCCATGGGCCGGATCACGGCCCTGCTGATCGACACGGGTGAGCAGCACCGGATGCTCGCGGCGATCCGCGCGGCGGCCGAGCCGGGTGCGGTGGCCCCGGCGCCCGGCCGGGACGGGAGCGACGAGCGTGCGGCCGGGCTGCTGAATCCCGGGGAGGCCGACCCGGTCGAGAACGTGGTGCGCGAAGGGCTGCGGGTGACGAGCCCGGCGTCGGTGATCGGCAGAGGGGTTGCGGCCGACGTCGAGGTGGGCGGCGCGCGGCTGCGGGCCGGCGAGCGGATCATGCTGCTGGTCTGGTCCGCGAACGCCGCCGCTGGGCCGTTCCGCGCGGACCGCCCGTACGTGCGCGAGTCTCGCCAGCTCTGGTTCGGCGCCGGGCGGCACCTGTGCCTCGGCGCTGCGCTGGCCCGGGCCGAGATCGGCACCCTGCTGCGGATGCTGTGGTCGGAGGACCGGCCGCTGCGCGTCGTCCGCCGTCGAGCGGCCAGGGGCGTGCTGATCCCCGCCTGGTCGGAGCTGCTCGTCACCCGTTCCTGACCGGGCTCTCTCACGGGCAGCGGGGTCAGCGGCGGGTGGCGCGGTAGATCTCGCGGACCACGTCCTCGATGTCGGGCTCGGCGATCGACAGGTCCAGCACCTCCGCCCGCTCGGAGACCGCGGCGAGCACGCGCGCCGCCGTCGTGCGCTGCGGGTCGAAGGCGAGGCGCTGCCGCAGGCCGCCCGACTCGCTGCGGACGTGCTCGGCGCCCGCCAGGTCCACCAGGTCACCCGTCGGGGTGGCGAGGTCGACGACGAGCTCGCGCCGCGCTCCGACGGTCCGGGCCAGCCCGTCGAGGGTGCCGTCGAACGCGAGCCTGCCGTGGTCCACGACGAGGATCCGGTCGCAGAGCCGTTCGACGTCGCCCATGTCGTGCGTGGTGAGCAGCAGCGTCGTGCCGTGCTCGCGCCGCTGCGCCACGAGGAACTCCCGCAGGCGCTGCTTGGACAGCACGTCCAGACCGATGGTCGGCTCGTCGAGGATCAGCAGGTCGGGACGGTGCAGCAGCGCGGCGGCGACCTCGGCCCGCATGCGCTGGCCCAGCGAGAGCTGGCGCACCGGGGTGCTCAGGAACTCCCCCATCTCGAGCATGTCGACCAGCTCGGCGGTCCTGGTGCGTTCGTCGGCCGCGGACAGTGAGTGGATGGCCGCGAGAATGGAGAACGACTCCTCCACCGGCAGGTCCCACCAGAGCTGGGACCGCTGCCCGAAGACCACGCCGATCCGGCGGGCCAGCGCGCGGCGCTGCTTCAGGGGGTGCAGCCCGGCCGTGGTCACCGTGCCGCTCGTGGGCACCAGGATGCCGACGAGCATCTTGATCGTCGTCGACTTCCCGGCGCCGTTGGCCCCGATGTAGCCGACCGCCTCGCCTGCCTCGACGGTCAGGTCGAGGTCGGCCACCGCGACGTGCCTGCTGCGGCGGAACGCGTTCTTCCGGTCGGGCCGCCCCGTGAACACCCGGGTCAGGCCGTCGGTCTCGATGATGTTCATCCACCAGCTCCTCGGTAGTGACGAAGGCCCCAGCGCCAGCACAGCCCCGCGACGGCGACCGCCCAGAGGGCGGCGACCGGCGCGAGCCAGCCGAGCCAGGTCGGCAGCCCGACGGGACTCGGCAGGCCGAGCAGCGTGGCAACGGGCAGGTAGGCCGCGAAGGCCACCGGAAAGATGCCGCCGAAGACGACCAGCAGGGCGCGCGGCCACACGCCGGCCGGCTGCGAGGCCGCGTACCGGCCGCCGTAGACGAACGCGTTGGTCATCTCGGAGCCGTTGATCAGGAAGAACTGCAGGCCGGCGGCGGTGACGAACTGCGCGGTGAAGATGACGAACCCGGAGACCAGGGCGAGCACCAGCAGGCCGACGGCGCCCGCACTCCAGTCGATGTCGTTGAGCACCAGCCCGACGGTCAGGGCCGTCGCACCCACCAGGCACCGCCCGATCCGGCGCAGGCTGAGGTCGCTGGTCATGAGCTGCGCCAGCAGCGGCTGCGGCCGCAGGAAGAACACGTCGAGCGTGCCGGCGCGCACGTAGACCGGCAGGCTGTCGCAGTGTCCCGCGACCAGGTTGGCCAGGGAGAACGCGACGTCGGCCAGGCCGAACACGAGCATGATCTGGGCGAGCGTGAACCCGCCGATCTCGTCCGTCGCCGAGTACAGCACCCAGATCTCGGTGAACTCGATGAGCCCGATGAGCACCGCCCCGACCAGGTCCAGCCGGAAGCTGGCCCGATGGCTCGCCTGCGAGCGCGCACGGCTCGCGAGGACCATCCGGTAGGCGCGGAGCACCCGCACCCTGCGCCGCGTCTCCGGCTCAGCCAGTGCTCTCCGGTGGCCGAGCCTGCGATTCCGCTGCGGGCGAGTGCCTCGTTCCTCGGCCCGCACCCTGCGCTGCATCTCCGGCTCAGCCACCCTGCACCTCCAGCCTTCGGCGCCCGGCCCGCGTGGTCAGGTGCCCGACGACGAGCACCACCGCCAGCCACACGAGCTGCACCCCGAGGTGCTGCCACACCGCCGAACCGGTGACCTGCCCGGAGAGCACGTCGATGGGGAACTGCATCATCGCGGGAAACGGCGTGAGCAGCGCGAGGGTCAGCAGCCAGTCCGGGAACAGGTAGATCGGCGTGAACAGGCCGGCGAAGAATCCCGAGACGGCCATGTAGAGCACGCTGACGCCGCGGGTCTCCACCAGCCAGAACCCAGAGGTGGCCACCGCGTAGACGGTGGCGTGCGAGACCGCGATGCCGATCAGCAGGCTGGTCAGCCCCAGCGCGTACGCGGCAGCGTCGGGCGGCAGGGCCATGCCGGAGACGAGCACCCCGATGACGACGCTCGGCAGCCCACGTGGCAGCAGGGCGAACAGCCCCTTGCCGATGTCCGTCAGCACGTTGGCCGCCTGCACGCTCACGGGCCGCAGGAAGTCGACGGCGACGTCACCCGACTTGATCCGGGTCTGGAGGTCGCTGCCGCCCCAGAAGTTCACCGAGCCGAGCATGCCCTGGCCCAGCCAGACGAAGGCCGCCATGGTCGCCGCGGAGTAGCCGGCGAGCTCACCGCCCGAGCTCTCGACCGCCGCGCCCATGATCCCGCCCTTGAGCAGCCCGAAGGTCGCGTTGGCCACCAGGCCCGCCAGCGTGGCCAGCGGGTAGGCGGACTGCCCGCGGAATCCCGCTACCAGGAACCGCCAGTAGGGGTTCCTGGCGGGGGAAGGGAGCGGGCGCACAAGCGCGAGACCTTACCTGCCCGACGGCAGGATCTCACTCTCTTTTAGAACTTGTTCTGCCAGGTCGATACGCAGGCCTCGTTGCCCTCGACGTCGGCGACCACCCACCACGCCGGGGCGAACTCGTCGGTGACCAGCCGGCCGCCCGCCGCGAGCGCCGCGGCGACCCGCTGCTCGGCCTCGTCGTGGGGCACCCATACGTCCACGTGGATGCGGTTGCGCTGCTCCCGCCGCTCGTCGGACCGCTGGAACCAGACTGCCGGCAGCCGCCCGTCCGGGTCGCTCAGCCGCGCTGCGGCCGCGTCGTCGGCGTGGTCCGGGTGGGCGTCGTGGCCCAGCAGCGCCTGCCAGAACGCCTGTACCCGAGGGCCTGCCGTCGCATCGATGCAGAGGACGACGTCACTGACCCGGGCGGGGTCCGCCGCGACGTCCAGCTCGCGGGCTGCCATCGAGATCTCCCGGGCGAGCGCGACGTCCCGCGCGGACAGGCCGCCGACGTCGTGCGACCAGGTCCGCACGGTGACCGACCCGTAGCGCAGGTCGACGTCCGGATGATGGTTCGCGGCGTCCGCGAGGGCGCCGATGCGGGTGACCAGCCGCACTCCCCGGGTGAAGGAGCCGGTGGCGAAGCGCGCGAGGGCGGACCGTCTCAGCACACGCCAGTCGCCCGTGCCCTCGGCCGCGGTGAACTCGGCGGCGGTGATCGCGTCGGTCATGGGTCACTCCTGGGGTGGATGTCGTCCGGGCCCCCACCATGGCACGAGTCACCGACACTCGAACGTCGTCGTCCACAGCGGGCGCACCAGGCCCGCGCGCCCAGGCCCGGGCGAGCCGGGCCCGGGCGCGGCCCCCCCGGTGGCGCCCCCCCCCCCCGCCGCGGCGC
>NZ_JBHXBG010000134.1:0-15043 GCF_042726755.1 Promicromonospora sp. NPDC060271
TGCAGGCCGTGCTCGTCGGTGAGGAACCCCGCCACGTGATACCCACCGAACGTCTTAGCCAAGTCGAAGAACTCACCCTGGGCGGCCTTGTCGTCGTCGAGGTCGTCGGTGTCGGGGTCGGTGATGGTCGCGAACCGGCGCGCGACCTTGCGGAACTGGTCCGCGTTCAGGACACCAGCTTCGCGCAGGACCACGCCTTCACCGGTGGTCAGGGTGCCGTCCGTGACCGCGCCCTCCAACACCTGGGTGACCAGTTCTCGGGTCTGGGTGCCGTCGGGGTCGTCTGCGGGGTCGGGGAAGTCGACCGCCACCGACTGTACGAACTCCTCCGGGGTCGTGGTGTGGCCGGTGCGGGTATCGATCAACCACGCCAGTGCGTCGGTACGGGTCTCGCTCGTGGGCGCGACCTCCGTCATCACACGAGCGTGATCCACGCCCAGGGTGCCAGCGACCAACCGCTCCCGCGTCACCGGCAGCGCGGTCGCCAGACGACGCGCGATCGTCATGTCCTTACCCGCCGTCGACGCAGACACACCCTCACGCAACCGCAGCCAGGTCGTGAACGTGCGGGCCGAGCCACCAGCCCGCCAGGAACCCTCGTTCTCGATCCTCGGCAACAACGTGTAGCGGACCCCGTCCAGACGGCCGGTGATCCGACGGATCCGGGTGTGTGCCTCGGCCAGGCGACTGATGCTCGGCGCGTCCCACCCGGTCACGGTCTCGGGGTCGGTCAGCCCGGTCAGTTGCCCGGTCGCCGTCTCGAGCAGGGCCAGCACGTCCTCGATCGAGACCGCAGTAGGCAGGCCACCGGCGGGCATGCTGTTCGTCGTCTGCTCCATCGGTGCCCCCCGCCGTCCTGATCGCCCGCTCTAGTTCTCACTCCTTCACTGCATCTATTATCTCGAACATTTGTGCGTCTCGCTGGCCAGATCTCAAATCTGTGGATAACCCTTCAGAGCGCCATGTGGATGTCGCTACAACCCGTTCGAGAAGCGCCAGTGGTCAAGGACGCGCCCGCACCGAGACCTTCACGAGGAACGACCAGGCGTAAGGGGCTTTGCCCGTCCCGACGGTGCCGCCGCGGTCACCATCACAGCTTGATCCCCTCTAACCCCTGAGCGCTGCCGTTGGTCAGCGACCGTGGACCAGGTCGTTCCCCATGGTGGTGCGCAGGTGCAGCACGCTGGTGCCGCTGCGCCAGGTGGTGATCAGCCCGGCTCGCCGGAGCACCGCGGTGTGCCTGCTGACGCTGGAGGGCGAGGTGGCGGTCCGTGCCGCGAGGGCGGTGGTCGACAGCTCGGTGTCCAGCGCCCGGAGCACTGCCGCCCGTGTCGGGCCGAGCAGCTCGCTCAGGGCGTCGGCCTGCTGCCGGTCCGTGAGGTCACGGTCGGGCCGCCAGAACGGTTCGCGGCTGACCGGGTAGACCAGCACGGGCTGCAGCTCCGGGTCGGCGAGGGTGATCGGGTGGTTGATGCCGAAGAAGGTCGGGACGAGGGAGAGCCCGCGGCCGTCGAGATGCAGGTCGCGGGTCACGGGGTAGTCGACCTCCAGGACGGGCGCCCGCCAGCGGGTCTTCGGGCCGAGCGTGCTCAGCACCGCGTCGACGCCGTGCGCGAGCGTCCGGTGCGCCAGGCCGGCCACCCAGCGGCCGGTGATCTCGGTGGCCTGGTCGGCGTGCGGCGTCAGCACCGTCCGGTGGTAGCGCCGCATGGCGACGCCGAGCCGGTGCAGCGCGGCAGGGCGGCCCGCAGCGACGTCGTCGAGCCATGGCCCGGCTCCTCTGCCGCCGTCGAGCCGGCCGACCTCTGCCCGCAGGCGCTGCTTGCTCGTGGACAGCACGGTCTCGAGGCCCGCCTCGAACTCCGTCGGCAGAGCGGCGGGCGTCAGGAAGTCGGGGAAGTAGCCGCGCGCGGGAGTGAGTGTCGCGAGCAGCTCCGCGTCGCGCATCGTCCCGGCCTGGACCAGCCTGCGGCGGGCGAGCCTGCTCCAGGAGCCGAAGTAGGACTCGGGCAGGGCCACCTGGTGGACGCTGAGGACCAGCTCCCACATCGGGTCGAGCCGGGTTCCCACCCGGGTGCGCACCAGATCAGTGGCAGAGAAGTGGATGCGAAGCACAGGTCCCCCCAGGGCTGTTCCGGCTCTTCACGGCGGCGCGCTCTCGCGCGAACTGTAGAGAGGCGAGATTTCGAGCGGTAGTACATCGCTGCAGACTCGGCACAGCGGACGAGGAAGCGGGACTGTTCTACGAGCGGCTGGGTCTGAGCCGCACGGCCGGTCGCGTCGTCGGCCATCTGCTCACGTCCGACGACGACGGTGCGGACGCCCCCCAGGAGCTCGCGGCGCACGGCCTCGCCGCGGTGGGCGACGACCCCCGCCGGCGCAAGCGACTGGAGAACATGCGCGACATGTACGCCTTCATGGCGGACCGGTTCCCAGCGCTCCTGGACGAGTGGGAGGCCTCGCGATGAAGGTGCTCCTGGCCGTGGCCGTCGCCAGGATCGAGCAGGCGGCCGCGAGGGCCTGACCCGCCGGCAGGTGCGCGTACCGGGCGCCCGAAGGTCATCGACCGGCCTCGACCGCGCGCTCGACGAGGGCGACCGCCCGGTCCAGGCCCCGCTCCTGGGCGATACGCCCCCCGAGTGCCGCCGCAGCGGTCGTCGCCGCCGGTGCGCACGCCTCGGCGACCCGCCCGGCCAGCGCCGGTCCGGTGAGCCTGCGCTGGGGCAGGGGCGCAGGGCCGACGCCGCGCGCGTGGGTGACGCGTCCCCAGAACGGCTGGTCGGCCACGAACGGGCACACGACCTGGGGTCGTCCGGCCGTGAACGCGGTGCCGGTGGTGCCCGCCCCGCCGTGATGCACGACGGCGGCCATCCGCGGGAACAGCCGCTGGTAGTCGACGTCGCCCACCACGAGCAGGTCCACGCCGCGCTCCGCGGCCACGGCGCGTGCCGTGTCGGCGTCGAGCCCGCCCCAGGCGGTGGCCATCACCAGCCGGTGACCCGTCAGGGCCGCGGCCTCGACGACCGCGCGGGTGCTCGTCTGCGGGGCCAGCCCTGACATCGAGCCGAACCCGGCGAACAGCGGTGCGGCACCGTCCGCCAGGAACTCCTCGACGACGTCCGGGAGCCCCTGCTCGGGTGGGAGGAACCAGTACCCGGTGACCTCTGCCCCCACCGGCCAGTCCTCGGGTCGGGGCAGTACCGCTGGGCTGTGCGCGTGCAGGACCGTGGCCGGGCCGCCGTCGGGCCGCAGCGTCGGATCGTGCCGGCCCCGCCTGGGCGGCAGGCCCAGGGTGTCGCGGCGCCAGCGGTCGATCACGCGGCCGAACATCGCCGCGGGCAGCCGCATCCCGCCGAACGTGGCCCAGTTCAGCGGGCCCGGCAGGCCGAACGGCAACGACTGGCCCGGCCACGGGTACTCACGCGTGGGGACGTACATCGGTAGCGGCAGTCCGAGCACGGCTGGGATACCGAGCGCTTCCGCGACGTGCTGGCCTGCGATGATCTGCCCGTTGTGGAGGACGACGTCGGCACCCTTGCCGGCGCCGTGCGCGGCGACCTGCCAGGAGTCGGCCAGGACCTGGTCGAACATCGAGGGCATCTCGCGGATCTGGCGGAGCCGGGTCCGGAGACCGCCGCCGAACGCCTCGCCGGCCTCGGCGGGGGTGTCGAGCTGACGCAGCGGACCGTCGTCGACGCCCGCGAAGGTCACGCCGTTCCCGGTGACGAGCTCCTCGAAGCGGTGCGGCGCACACAGGACCGCCTCGTGGCCCGCGGTATCCAGTGCCCGGGCCAGTGCGACGAACGGCTGCACGTCACCGCGGGTGCCCAGGGTCATGATCAGTGCCTTCATGGGAAAGCTCCTTGGGGTCGACAAAATGAACGCCGACCAGGCTTCCCGGCACACCAGTAGACGACGGTAGACCCCGCCACCCGCCGCGTCAAAACAGATCCGCAGATGTGTTTTCATAGTCGCGGCGAGAGGAGACCTACCGTGCCACGAGGATTCACGACCGCGGAGCGCGACCGGATCAACCGGGAACTGCTCGCAGCAGGCCGGGAGCTGTTCACGAAGCAAGGGCTGCGCAAGACGGCACTGGAAGAGCTGGTGGCCCCCGCCGGAATCGTGAAGAGCACCTTCTACCAGTTCTTCGACTCGAAGGAAGCGCTCTACCTCCAGCTCATGCTGGACGAGGCGGAGCAGGTCAAGAACCGGGTCATCGACGAGGCGCTGCTGTCGACGGACGACACGCGCGAGGGGCTGCGCCGGTTCCTGCACGCGACGCTCGAGGTGCTCGAGACGAACCCGCTGTGGCGCCGGCTGATGACCCATCCGGAGGAGATGACGGCGGTCGCGGGACGGCTCGAACCGGAGCGGATCGCCGCGATGGGGGACAGCAACCCGGGCACCGCGCTCACGGCGTACGTGACCGACGGGCAACAGCGCGGCGACCTGGTCGGTGACGACCCGCACGTCGTCGTCGGGGTGCTGCAGTCGGTGCTGCTCATGCCGTTCAACGTCGCTCACATCGCAGCCGGGGACCCCGGCACCTACCGCAAGTCCCTGGATCTGCTCGTCGACATCGTGGCGACAGGGCTGACCACACACGAAGGAGACCGGTCATGAGCACGAACCGCCCTCGCGCCGTCGTCATCGGAGCCGGGATCGCCGGGCTGAGCACCGCGCTGCGGCTGCACCAGGCCGGCTGGGGCGTCCTGGTGGTCGAGCGGACGCCGTCACGCCGCTCGGGAGGATACGCCGTGACCTTCGCGGGCGTCGGCTACGCCGCCGCCGAGCGGATGGGCCTCCTGCCCGAGCTCGCGAAGCGGCACATCACACCCGACCGGATGGACTACATACGGCCCGACGGTCGCACCCGGTTCTCCGTGCCCGGCCCGACCGTTCGGGCGCTGGTGGGGGAGCGGTCGCTGAACCTCCTGCGGGGCGACATCGAGGACGTGCTCTACCGGGCGGTGACCGCTCAGGCGGCCGGTCAGGGACCGGGCGTCGTGAAGATCCGCTTCGGCACGAGCATCGCCGGGGTCGAGCAGGATCCGGACGGCGTGGACGTCACACTCTCCGACGGCACGGTCGAGCGGGCCGACCTGCTCGTCGGCGCGGACGGCCTCCACTCGGCGACCCGGCGCCTCGTCCTCGGACCGGAGGACGACGTGCGCCTGGACCTGAACCACATGGCCGGCGTCTTCACGCTCGACACGCTGCCCGACGGCGTCGAGCCCGGCGTGACGGCCTCGCTCACCGACACGGGCCGCACGCTGGCCGTCGTCAGCCTCGGCGCGGGCCGTGCGGTGGCGTTCTTCGGCTACCGCACCGACCAACCGATGACCGAGCTCGCCGACGGCCCACAGGTCGCGCTGCCGCGCGCGTACGGCGACATGGGCTGGGTCGCGCCGGACGTGCTCGACCAGCTCACCAGAGCCGAGTCGGTGTACTTCGACACGATCAGCCAGATAGTCGCCGACCGCTGGAGCCAGGGCAGGGTGGTCCTGCTGGGCGACGCCGCCTGGTGCGTCACCCTCTTCGCGGGCTACGGCTCCGCGCTGGCCGTCGCCGGGGCCGACGCCCTCGGCGCGGCGCTCGAGCACCACGCGGACGACCTGCCCGCTGCGCTGCGCGAGTGGGAGGCCGGGATCCGGCCCGAGGCCGAGCGCAAGCAGAAGCTCGGCCGCCAGATCAAGGGCCTGTACGCGCCCGCCGGCCCGTTCGGTGTCTGGCTGCGCGACCTGCCGCTGCGCCTCGCCTCCTGGCGTCCCGTCTCGGCGCTGCTGCAGCGCCGGCTCCAGCTCAGGTCCTGACGGCCCGCTCCGCACGGGCAGGTAGGCGGCAGGTAGGGTGGGGGACAGGTGTGCCGGGAAGTCTGGTCGGCGTGGACCGCTCACGGGTGGTCCAGCTTGACGACCCCACCGGCCCCGAGAGGACTCCTGTGCCGCACACCACCTCCACCCTTCCGTTCCCTCAGCGACTGCGTACCTGGGTCTCCCGCGAGACCACCGGGGGTGCGCTCCTGATCGGCGCAGCCCTCGTAGCGTTGCTGTGGGCCAACTCTCCGTGGCGCGAGGCGTATGCGTCACTGTCCGCAGCGGTGGTGGGACCGGCCTACGTCGGGCCGTGGCATGTCCACCTCGACCTGTCGCTGGCGACCTGGGCCGCCGACGGGCTGCTCGCGATCTTCTTCTTCGTGGTCGGCCTCGAGCTCAAGCACGAGTTCGTCGCCGGGAGCCTGCGCAACCCGCGGGAAGCCGGCGTGCCGATGATCGCCGCCGTCGGCGGCATGGCGGTACCGGCCCTGGTCTACGCCGCTGTGCTGCTCACGACGGGCGACCCGGGCGCCCTGCACGGTTGGGCGATCCCGACGGCCACCGACATCGCGTTCGCCCTCGGTGTCCTGGCGATCTTCGGACGTGGCCTCCCGGTCGTGATCCGCACGTTCCTGCTCACGCTCGCCGTGGTGGACGACCTGCTGGCGATCATCGTGATCGCCGTGTTCTACACCGAGTCGATCCACTGGTGGCCGTTGGGCGGTGCGCTGGCGTGCGTAGCGCTGTTCGCCTGGCACGTCCGGTCGCGCACGCCCCGCTGGTTCGTCCTGCTGCCGCTCGCGATGGTCGCATGGACCCTGATGCACTCCTCCGGGGTGCACGCGACCGTGGCCGGCGTGCTGCTCGGCTTCACCGTCCCGGCGATCGCGATGCGCGGCGAGCCGGAGTCGCGCACCCACGCGTTCGAGCACACGGTCCGCCCGTTCTCGCAGGGTCTCGCGCTGCCCGTGTTCGCTTTCTTCGCCGCGGGCGTCTCCCTGGTCGACGGCGACGGGTCTGGTGCGCTGTTCGGGCAACCGGTGGTCCTGGCGATCACCGCCGGGCTCGTGCTGGGCAAGCTCGTCGGCGTGCTCGGGGCCACGGCTCTGGTCACGCGTCTGACCCCCTTGCGGCTGCCCGCGGGTATCGGCGTGCGCGACCTGCTGCCCGTCGGGCTGCTGGCCGGCATCGGGTTCACCGTGTCGTTGCTGATCAGCGAGCTGTCCTTCGGCGACGCCGAGCACGCCGACGGCGCCAAGGTCGCGATCCTCGGCGCCTCCGTGCTCGCCGCGATCCTCGGCGCGGCCTCCCTGCGCTGGGACGCCCGACGGGCTCGCACCGCCGACATGAACCTCGACGGCGTGGACGACGTCGTCGAGGGCTACATCGGGGACGCCAAGGACCGCGAGACCCACTGAGCACCTGCCCCGGGCGGTGCCTACACGTTCGTCAGGCGCCGCCAGGCGTGGACGACGGCGACGGCGCCGACCGGGGCCATCGCGGCGGCGAGCAGCAGGTGCGGCGGGCCGACGGCGGCCGCGGCCTCCGCTCCGCCCATGCCCGCCCACAGCGACGGCGCGGCGTAGGGGAACCAGGTGCCGCCGCCGAGCAGCACCACGATCTGGGTGAGCGCGACCATGCCGACCAGCGCGCCGACCGTGCCGAGCTGGCTGCGCGTCACGGTCGCCACCCAGGCGAACGGCAGGGCCAGGCCGCCGCCGAGCAGCCCGGCGGCGACGGCGTCCGGCACCCCGGCCCAGGCCGCGAAAGGCTCGCCCGACACCCCGGCGACGACCGCCGAGGCCGCCGTCGTCACGGCGACGGCCAGCACCACGCACGACGCGATCCAGGCCAGCGCGACCAGGCACTTGGCCAGGGCGATGGTGCCGCGCGGCACGGCGAGCCCGAACAGAGCCCCGGCGGTGCCGCTCTCCAGCTCGCGCCCGAACGACCAGGCGACGAAGAACCCGCCGGCGGCCAGCGCGGCGACGGAGAGGACCTGGGCGCACACCAGCAGGTGCGTCGTGGCCAGATCGCCGGTCGCGTAGTCGGCGAGCTTGGCCGCCGTCGGACCGGCGGCCTGCGGGGACCGTGCCAACGCGACCATGCCGACGCTGCCGAGCGGGACGAGCAGCACGAGCAGCGCGGTCGCGATGCGGGCGACCGCCGAACGGCGCAGCTTGAGCGTCTCGACGGCGAGGGCGGCGCGGAGCGCGGTTCCGGCGGTCATGCCAGGCTCCCGCGTCCGGCGGTGCGAGTGCCTGCCGCCCGGGAGTCGGCGTCCAGGACCATGGCGAAGAACCGCTGCTCCAGGTCGGTGCCGCCGGGTTCCAGCCGCCCGACGTCGCGCCCGCCGTGCAGCACGACTATCTCGTCGGCGACCCGGGCGACCTCGTCGAGGTGGTGGCTGGAGACGAGGACCGCCGCTCCGTCGTCGGCCAGGCCGCGGACCAGCTCGCGGACCAGGACGACACCCTGCGGGTCGAGAGCGCTGGTCGGTTCGTCGAGGATCAGCGCGGCGGGTCGATGGAGGGTCGCGCCGGCGATCCCGAGGCGCTGGCGGTTGCCCATCGACAGTGCGCGGGCCCGGGTGAGGCGCCACGGGTCCAGCCCCGTCCGGCCGACGGCGGCGTCCGCTGCTGCGGCGGCGACCTGCCGCGCCAGCCCGTGCAGACGGGCGGCGCAGCGGAGGTTCTCGGTCACGGTCAGCTCCGGGTAGACCAGCGGCGTGTCGACCACGTGGCCGAACCGCCTGGCGACGTCGACGGGCATGTCGGCCGGGTCGTGGCCGAGGATCCTGGCCACGCCGTACGTCGGGCGCAGGCGGCCGGTCAGCGCGCGCAGCGCCGTCGTCTTGCCTGCGCCGTTGAGGCCGATCAGGGCCGTGACCCGGCCCGGCAGGACGCTCAGGGTGAGATCGTCGAGGGCCGCTCGGCCGCCGAAGGTGTGCGAGACGCCGTCGAGCAGCAGGGCGGGCCCGGTCATGGGGTTGCTCCTGCCGGGGCGAGCTGTGCCAGGGCGCGGCGGACGAGACCGGCGAGCGTGACGTCGCCCGGCGCGGAGCCCCAGGCCAGGAGTGCCGCGGTGGTGGCGGCCAGGCAGGCGGACGCCGAGATCGCGGCGTCGAGGCGATCGACGCCGTCGGCCACCAGCCGCTCGACGATGGCGTCCTGGGTCGCCTCGGTGCCGATCACCATCGCGGCGCGCAGCGCAGGGGAGGTGGCGACCAGGGCCACGCGACGCCGCGCCGTCGCGTCCTCGGTGGGCGTGATGTCCCCGAGGGCGGCGAGCAGGCCGAGCCGCGTGCGCTCGAGGGGCGCGAGACCGGTCGGCTGGGCGCCGACGGCCTCGGCGATCAGCGGATCGTACGGATCCGTGACGAGCACGGCGTCCTTCGTCGGAAAGTGCCGGAAGAACGTCATCGGGGTGACGTCGGCGGCCTCGGCGATCTGGTTGACCGTCGTGGCGTCGTAGCCCTGGCGCTCGAAGAGGTCGAGCGCCGCGTCGAGGATGCGGGCCCGGGTGCGGAGGGTGCGAGGGGTGACCACCCCTTAATGTTAGTCGCTAACATTAAGGGTGGGCAAGGAAGCCTCACGGCAGAGCCGGCTGACACCTCGTCGGTTCAGCCGATGACCGGTGCGCCCTCGGGGAGCCGGTAGAGGCGCCGATGCGCGCGCAGAGCCAGCGCGGTGCCGAGCGTGACGGGCCCGAGACGCCCGATGAACATCAGCGCCACGAGGGTGAGCTGGTGATACCACGCCAGTTGCGCGGTGATCCCGGTGGACAGGCCTGTCGTCGTGAACGCAGAGGTCACCTCGAACAGGATCTGATCGACCGTGAACGGTGAGAGCGCCGTCATCCACAGCGTCGGGAGCACGACGATCGCCACCGCGAGCAGGGCCAGGGTCAGCGCCTGGCGCTGGGTGGCCGGCGAGATGCGCCGGTCGAAGACCGTGACGTCCGGGTCGCCGCGCAGCTCGGACCAGATCACCACGGCGAGCAGGGTGAACGTCGTCACCTTGATGCCGCCCGCGGTTCCCGCCGATCCGCCGCCGATGAACATCAGGATCACGGTGCCGAGCCAGGTCTCCGTATGCATCTCACCGGTCGCTACTGAGTTGTACCCCGCTGTGCGTGCCTGGGCCGACTGCGTGAACGACGCCAGGATGCGGCCGCCGATGTCGAGAGACCCCATGGTCTTGGCGTTGTCCCACTCCGCCACCAGGAAGAACCCGGTGCCACCCACCAGCAGCACCGCGGTCATCAGCAGCGTGATCTTGGTGTGGACGCTCCATCGCCCCGGTCGACGGCGTTCGCGCAGCACCTCGAGGATCACGGGCAGGCCCAGGCCGCCGAGGATCGTGGCGGCGCAGATCGGTACGCAGATCCACGGATCGGCCACGAAGTCCATGAGAGACAGCGAGAAGAGCGCGAAGCCGGCGTTGTTGTAGGCCGAGACGGAGTGGAAGATGCCGTGCCAGAGCGCCTGGCCGACGGGCTCGTCATAGGCAACGACGAAGCGGACCATCAGCACGAGCGCTACGGCCACCTCGACGACGGCGGCGACCATGACGACCCGGAACAGCATCTGGCGCACGTCGCCGAGGCCTACGGTCCTGGTCGACGCGGCCGCGACGAGCCGGGAGCTCAGGTCCAGGCGCCGGGTGACCAGGACGCCCAGCAGCGAGGCGACGGTCATCACCCCGAGCCCGCCGACCTGGATGAGCACGAGGATCACCGCCTCGCCGAAACCGGACCAGAACACGGGTGTGTCGGTGACGATCAGCCCTGTCACGCACACGGCGGACGTCGCGGTGAACAGCGCTTCCATGAACGAGGCCGGTTCGTCCGAGGAAGCGATCGGCAGCAGCAGGAGCACCGTGCCCACGGCTATCGCGCCGAGGAACCCGGTGATCACGAGCTGGCCCGGCCGTCGCCGGAGCACCGCACCCCGCCCGGGCTCGCCGCCCATCGGACTGCTGAACCGCATCTGGTTACCGTCGCCCTTCATCGTCGCCGCCGCTGTCACTGCGTGACTGTGCCGGCGGCGCCGGCCGATCGGCCCAGGCAGCATACGACGCCGCCGCCGGACGGATCGGCACGACCAGGCCGCGACCTGCCGGGGGCATCAGCAGATCGCGGCCTGGAGAGGTTCGGTACGTACCTCCCGGCGCTAGGTCCGGGTGCGGCCCACCAGGCCGATGACCAGGCTGACCACGAGGACGATCGCGCCGATCCAGATGAGGAACTGCCCGATCTCCGTCGCGACACCGAGAATCACGAGTGCCACTCCGACCAGGATGAGAATGAGCCACGTAGGCATGTCGATCTCCTTCCTCCTCACGGCGCTGTGTCGCGCCGTGCTGATTCGACAGTGCCCCTGTTCGCGGTTACTCGCATCTCGGTCATATTTGGCATCCCGGGAAGTGGCTCAGACCGACGGCGGCGCGTGCGGTGGGCCATGGCGACCGCCGGCGGGCGGCGCTCCCCAGCGGTACCGCAGGGAGACCATCCGCAGGACGAACACCACCGCGGCGATCGCCGTCCCGGTGCCGACACCGAACCAGCCCGCCCAGGAGGCGAGGCTGGTCAGCGCGGCCCCGATCAGCGCGGGGATCGCGTACAGCCCGCGGGCGCGGAAGATCTGCGGCACGTCGTTGGCGACCACGTCGCGGATCACGCCGCCACCGACGGCCGTGACCACGCCGAGGATCGCGGCCGCCGTCGGGTTCATGCCCGCCGCGAGCGCCACCAGCGTGCCGGTGACGGAGAAGAGCGCCATGCCTGCGGCGTCGAAGGTGAGCAGGAGGTCGTGGAAGCGTTGCACGGCGTGGGCGAAGAAGTACACGACCACCGCCGCGAGGACGGGCGGGACCAGGTAGATCGGCGAGTCGAACGCGCGCGGTACGCCGGCGTCGAGGATCACGTCCCGCAGGATGCCTCCGCCGAGGCCGACGCAGGTGCCCAGCAGGAGCGAACCGACGATGTCGAACTGGCGCCGGACGGCGAGCAGCGAGCCCGACACCGCGAAGAAGAAGACGCCCAGGAGGTCCAGGACGAGCGACGTCCACGCCACGTGGGGCTCCTTTCCGCGGGGAACGCTGACAGGCAAGCGTAGAGCGGAACGGGAGTGCGGCCCTGCTCAGGCCCTCGACCGGCGCGGCAGGATCATGAAGATGTTGTCGGAGGGGTCGACGACCACCGGGAACTCGTCGCCGAGCGCGCCGGTGCGGTGATCCGTGCCGCGGTGGGTGGTCTCGAACTCCGGCACCTCCGGGCCGCTGATCCGCAGGGTGAGCTCCGTCCCGGTCTCCTCGCCGATCGAGACCGTCCGGGAGTCGACGACGTGCGCGACCGCCGGCCGTCCGTTGCGCGCCAGCCGGTCCGTCCGGCGCTTCATCCGGGCGGTGGCCACGAGCGACGCGACGCTCATGCCGCCCACCACCACCGTCGTGACGACGCCGCCCAGGATCCCCTGCCACTGCAGCTCGCCCACCAGGGCCAGCACGACGATCAGCGCGGGCCCGGCCAGCAGCCCGACCGTCCCTGAGACGTACGCGAACAGCCGCGCCACAGGTCCGGCGGGCACCACCTGGTCGAAGTTCCCGTCGCTGGCGAGGGGAAGGTCGTCACGCGCCATGGTCGCCTCCCGTGCTTGGTCCGGTGGTGCGTCGGTCCGGTGGTGCGCTCAGGCGTCCCAGGCCTCGGTGAACTCGGCGAGGTTGATCTTGCCGTCGCCGTCGTTGTCGGCCTTGCCGAAGATCTGCTCCAGGTCCTTGTCGGAGGTCTCCTCGCCGCGCGTGGCCATGGCCTGACGGAACTCGTCGGCGGTGATCCGGCCGTCGCCGTCGCCGTCGAACTCGGCGAACGTACGAGTGAGCTCGTCGTTGGTGGTCATGGGTCATACCTCCGCAATGTCGGAAACAAAGTCGGGGAGTATGCAACCACAGATCGTCGCGCGGTGGCCCCCGAAACCGGGTCGGTTCCGCTACGGTGCGGCGGGGGACTCTCCGACGTCCGGAGGGCCAGACGATGAGGTTGTCCATGAGGTTCTACGCGGCAGCGCCGGCCCGATGCGCGCGTCAGGTGCTCGGTGACCTGATGCTGCTCGCCTGGATCGCGGGCTGGGCCTGGGCGGGCCGCACGACCCACGACGCGACGCTGACCCTCGGGCGGCCCGGTCTGGCTACGGCGTCGGCGGCCGACGAGATGGCCGGCCGGTTCCACGACGTGGAGGGCCGGATCGGCGGTATCCCGGGCGTGGGGGACAACCTGGCCGCGCCGTTCCGCGGCGCTGCCTCCGCCGCCGAGAGCCTGGCCGCGGCCGGCCGGTCCCAGGCCGAGACGGTGGCGGACGTCGCGCTGCTCGTCGGGCTGGCGGTGTTCCTGGTGCCGGTGCTGCTGATCGCCGTGCTGTACGTGCCGTTCCGGGTCCGGTTCATCCGGCGCGCGACCGCGGCCCGGCGGTTCGTGGGCGCCGATCCGGAGCTCCTGGCGCTGCGCGCCCTGGCGAACCAGCCGCTGAGGTCTCTGACCCGCATCTCGGACGATCCGGTGGCCGCGTGGCGGTCTGGCGACCCGTCAGCGGTCCGCGAGCTGGCGGACCTGGAGCTCCGCTCCCTCGGCCTGAAGCGCTGAGTGCTGGCTATTTGCGCCTCCAGACAGGGAGACAGCGCAAATAGCCAGCACTCAACGGAAGGGGGTCAGGGGGTTGTGTTTGCCAGCAGGTGGGCCAGGTCCTTCGGGCGGGTGAACATCGGCCAGTGGCCCGAGTCCAGGTCGACCAGGTCGACGTTCTTGGCCCGTGCGAGCTCCGGCACCTCGCCGGCCTCGATCCACTGCCTCGCCTGCTCGGCGGTGAACTCCGGGCACACGACGACCGCCGGCACGTCGAACCGGCGCTCGTCGGTCAGGCGCACCACGCCCCGGGCCACCCCCTCGGGAACCGGGAGCGCCTTGGCGGCGAGGGCGGCCTTGGCCTCGTCGGAGAGGTCGGCGGAGTCCGGCCCCTCGAACGGTTCCCAGCCGGGGAACGGCATGACGCCGTCGACCATCTCGAACAGGTCGGCGTAACGCTTGCCGTCGTCCCACGGGAACCCGCCGACCAGCACCACGCCGGCGATCTTCTCCGGGCGTGCGTCGGCGGCGAGCCAGGCCAGGGTGCACGCGGCCGAGTGGCCGACGACGAGCGGCTTTCCGGCCGACGAGTCCGCCGATGCGTCCACCGCCGCCAGCACCGCCGCGACCTGGTCCTCCAGCGTCGCCGTCGTCGAGCCGTCGCCCTGGCCGGGAAGCGCGACCGGCACCGCGCGGTGGCCGAGCCCCTCGAGCTCCGGCACCACGTCGTCCCAGGCGGACGTGTCGAGCCAGAGGCCTCCGATGAGCAGGATGTCCATGATTTCTCTCCCGTGGTGAGTGCGGCAGGATGCCGTTGAGCACCACGCTAGAACCAGTTCCGGACGTTCCACTTCCGGATCATCCTCGATTCCCGATCTGGCGGGCCGATGAGTTTTCCGTGCCCCGTCGTCAGAGCTGGCAGAGGGCCGAGCAGGCCACCACCACCGGAACCACGACCACCCAGGAGAACCCGAATGAGCACCATCGTCGCCACCCACTTCGTCTCGCTCGACGGCAAGGTCGACCCCACCGGCGGGGACCCCGAGCTGCACGAGACCGCGTGGACCTTCAGGACGGTCGCCCCGGCGCCGGAGATGTACGAGCTCAAGAGCCGCGAGCAGGAGGAAGCCGGCGCGCTGCTGCTGGGTCGTACCAGCTACCAGATGTTCGCGCCCGTGTGGCCCGACATGGACGAGTTCACGCGCTACAACACCCTGCCCAAGTACGTCGTCTCGACGACGCTGACTGAGGACGACCTGACCGACAACTGGGGCGAGACCACCATCCTGCGCTCGCTGGACGACGTCGCGAAGCTCAAGGACTCGGACGTCGGCGAGATCCAGGTGCACGGCAGCGTCTCCCTGACCCGGGCGCTCGCGGACGCGGGACTCGTCGACGCGTACCACCTGCTCGTGTTCCCGGTGCTCCTCGGCCAGGGCAAGCCGCTGTTCAGCGACGCGGACAAGGCCGCACAGCAGCTCCGCCTCGTCGAGCACGAGGCGTACAAGAACGGCGTCCAGAAGCAGATCTTCGAGGTGGTGCGCTGACCGTCCCGGCAGCCGTCGTCCCGGGACGGACAGGAAACCGGCCGTCCCGGGGCGGGTAGC
>NZ_JBHXBG010000135.1:0-14731 GCF_042726755.1 Promicromonospora sp. NPDC060271
GTGCCGACCACCTGACGTTCTGCCGACCATCGCTGGGTGTCGGCCTCAGGCATGGCTGCTATAACGAGCGGGTGCTCTCCAACCGTCGTGTCGCCGCCGAAGTCTGGATAGTGCTCGGGCTCAGCCTGGGCCAGTCGGCGGTCTACGCGCTCGTCAACATCGCTGCGCGTCTCACCGCCGGCACGCCGCTCGCCGAGCAGACCGCCACGCTCAACGCGAGCCAGTCCGAACGCCCCTACCTCGACCTCGTCTACCAGCTCCTGAGCATCGGCTTCGCGCTGGTCCCGGTGGCCCTGGCGCTGTACCTGCTCAGCGGGCCGGGGCGCAGCGCGGTCCGCAGCCTCGGCCTCGACCGGTCCCGGCCGGGCCGCGACCTCGGCTGGGGCGTCGCCCTCGCCGCGGCGATAGGCATCCCGGGACTCGCGTTCTACGTCCTCGGGCGTGCGCTCGGCATCACCGTCGAGGTGCAGGCCAGCGCCCTGGACACCCACTGGTGGACCGTCCCGGTGCTGCTGCTCAGCGCGTTCCAGAACGGGCTGCTCGAAGAGGTGATCGCCGTCGGCTATCTCCACGAGCGCACGCGGGAGCTCGGCTGGAACCGTGTGAAGTTCATCGTGGCCAGCTCGCTCCTGCGCGGGTCGTACCACCTGTACCAGGGCATCGGACCGTTCATCGGGAACGTGGTGATGGGCGTCGTCTTCTCGTGGTTCTACACGTCGCCGAGGTTCGGGACCGACGGACGGCGCCGCGTGCTCCCGCTGGTCGTCGCCCATACGCTGCTCGACGTCGTGGCGTTCGTCGGCTATGCCCTCGTGCCGGCGGAGTGGCGCGAGGCCCTGGGGATCCGCTGATCCTGAGCATGGCAGTACGAGGGACTTCACCGGCCTGACCCGACCTGTCCCCTGACCTGCTCTGGGAAGAACAGGTGTCGCGACCGCTCCTCCGGTCATGTACGGCCCAACGCCCTTAGAATCCGAGACATGTCCAACTCGAGCACCGGCCGCGTTGGCGCCGGTGCCGACCTGTCCGACGCTCCGCGCACCGCGCCGGCCGGGTCCGACCTGGTCGACGTCGTCGACACGCCGGAAGAGCGTGTCCGGCACCCGCGCGCGCTCGTCTGGATGGTCGGGTGCGCGCTGGGCGTGGCGAGCGTCCTGATCCTCTCCGTGGTCGCGCACGGCACGACGGAGGGCGTCACCGAGGACGTCCGGAGCTTCAACGACCTGCTGGCCGACATCCTGTTCGTCCCCGTGGCGGTGCTGCAGGGGCTGGTCAGCATGTTCGCCCCCGTCGCCGTGCTGATCGAGCTTGCGGTCCGCCGCCTGGGCAGGCAGATCATCGAGTCGATAGTCGGCGCAGCCCTCGGCCTGGTGCTGGGTGTCCTCACCACCGTCCTGCTGCACCAGCTCGGCTCGGACGAGCTCGTGCGCGGGATGTCGGTCTGGGAGAGCGGCACCGGCTACGTGCTGGCCATCCCGGAGTACGCGGTCGCCCTGACGGCGATGCTCACGGTCGCAGGGCCGGCCACGCGACGCCGGACCGTCCGCATCTCGTGGAACCTCATGTTCGCCGCCCTGCTGATCGTGCTGATCACCGGCCAGGTCTCGCTGCCGGGGGTGCTCGTCGCGCTGCTCCTCGGCCGGCTCGCCGGATCGGCGGTGCAGTACGTGTCGGGCACGCGCAGCGAGCGTGCGTACGGGCCCGACCTCGTGACCGCCGTGCGCCGCGCCGGCTTCGTGCCGACGTCGCTGGCCCGGGTGCAGGCGCAGCCCGTACCGACCGGCGACGAGGCCACCGCGTCCGCCGGGGCCGGCACACCGGACGCCACGCCCGACGACCCGGTGGCGCTCGCTCTGAGCCGCGGGGACGGCAACCGTGTGTACGCCCTCTACTGCGACGACGGCGTGCGCCGCGACGTCGTGGTGCTCGACGGCGACCGCCAGGTCGTCGGGCTCATCACACGCCTGTGGCGGGCCCTGCGCCTGCGCGGGATCGAGGGCAGGGCCGCCATCTCGCTCAAGGCCGTCGCCGAGCGCACCGCCCTCCTGTCCTACGCCGCGACCGCCGCCGGCGTCCGCACCCCGCGGCTCCTGGGCATCGGCGAGTTCGGCGACTCGATCGCGCTCGTCCTCGAGCACGCCTCCCCGGCGCTGTCGCTCCGCGACCTGCCCGACGACGAGGTGGACGACGACGTCATCGCCGAGGCCTGGAAGCAGCTCCGCCGGGCCCACGACGCCGGGCTCACGCACCGCGCCCTCACACAGGACGTCCTGCTCACGCACCGCGACCCCGACGGCGCCCCGCACGTGTGGATCACCGGCTGGGAGCAGGGCGACATCGCGTCGCCCCCGCTCTCGCGACGCCTCGACCTCGTGCAGATGCTCGCGCTCATCGGGCTGCGGGTAGGTCCCCGGCGCGCCGTCGCGTCGGCGGTCCGGGCGCTGCCCGATGCCGACATCGCCGCCATCGGGCCCCTGATCCAGTCGATAGCCCTGCCGCGGACCACCCGCGAGGAGGTGCGCCGGGCGAAGGGCCTCCTGGGCGAGCTGCGGGGCGCCCTGGTGGAGCGGCTGCCCGAGGCGAGCGTGCAGCCGCAGCGCATCTCCCGGTTCAGCGCGCGCACCGTGCTCACCACGACGCTGATGATCATCGCGGTCGCCGTGATCGTGACCACCATCAACTTCAACGAGATCGCGCAGGCCGTGCGCGAGGCCAACCCGTGGTGGATCGCCGTCGCGTTCGCGCTCGCCGTCCTCACCTGGTTCGGCGCCGGTCTCACGCTCGTCGCGTTCTCACCGGCCCGCGTGCCGATCGGACGCGCCACGTGCACCGCGGCGGCAGGCTCGTTCGTCGCCCTGGCGGCACCGGCCGGCATCGGCCCCGCGGCGCTGAACCTGCGCCTGCTGACGCAGCGCGGGGTGTCGATGTCGATGGCGGTGGCCACCGTCGCGCTGGTCCAGGTGTCGCAGTTCGTCGTCACGGTGCTGCTGCTCGTCGCCCTCTCGATCTTCACGGGGTCCGGCGCCCTCGTGGAGCTGCCGTCACCCGCCGTGCTGATCACCCTGGCCGGCATAGCCGTTGTCGTCGTCGCGACGCTGCTGGTGCCGCCCGTCCGGCGGTGGGGCATGGCGTACATCGGACCGCGGCTGCGGCAGGTGTGGCCCCGGCTGGCCCAGATGCTGAGCCACCCCGGCCGGCTGGCGCTCGGCGTCGCGGGGAACCTGATCATGACGCTCGGCTACATCATCGCCCTGTGGTGCTGCCTCGCCGCTTTCGGGCAGTCGCTCTCGCTGGTCGACATCGCCCTGGTCAACCTCGTGGGCAACGCGCTCGGCGCGCTCATCCCGACCCCCGGCGGCCTGGGTGGTGTCGAGGGCGCCCTGACGGCCGGTCTGACGGCCGCGGGCGTGCCTGCGACCATCGCGTTCTCCGCGACCATCCTGTACCGCCTGTGCACCTACTGGGGCCGCGTGCCGATGGGCTGGCTCGCGATGAAGTACCTGGAGCGCAAGGGCGACCTCTGAGCGCGGCGGCATCCGGCCGCAGCGCAGCGGCACCCGCCGCACCCGGACACACGAAGGCCCGACCCCCGTACTGGGAGCCGGGCCTTCGCCTCGCTATAAAAATCAGCGGCGAAGCGTCACTTCGCGACGGCCTTCTTCAGCAGCGAGCCGGCGCTGATCTTGACACCGAAGTTCGCCGGGATCTGGATCTCCTCGCCGGTGCGCGGGTTGCGACCCGTGCGGGCGGCACGCTCGACGCGCTCGGCCGAGAGGAAGCCAGTCACCTTGACGGCCTCGCCCTTGGCGAGCGACTCGATCAGCACCTCCTGGAAGGCGTTGAGCGCGGCCTCGGCCTCGGTCTTGTTGATCTCGGCCTTGCTGGCGATGGCCGAGACGAGCTCGGACTTGTTGAGCGACATGCGGTTCCCTTCTTCGGTCACGTCGTGCGGCGGTACCCGCCCGACGACGAGGCCCCATACTGCCAGCAGATCGGCAGGAATTCGCGGAGAACGGGTACTTCCACGGCGAGTCGTGGGTAACTTTCTGCTCTCAGAGGACGCGAACCTGTGTACGAGCCTGTGGACGACGACGGTGACGGGCCTCCTGGAGCAGTGTCACCCCGCACTATCCGATGACTTCCGCAACCCATAGCCGTCTACCGTTCCAGTACTCCCGCGCCAATGAGAGGAAATCGTGGAGAAACCGCCGTACGAGCTCCCAGCCACCGTCGAAGGCGTCGCGAACACCTCTCAGGGACCTCCTGACGACGTCTCCGGGGACACCGCCGAGGACGCCGAGCCCGCTGCCCCGGCGCCCGTTGACGCCCCGCACGCGCGCCGCAACCTGGTCGTGCTCGTGTTCAGCAACCTGCTGGCCGGCGTCGGGGTCGCCTCCGGTGCCGCCGTCGGTGCGCTGCTCGCCGAGAGCCTCGGCGGCACCTCCATGGCCGGCCTCGCGCAGGCCGTCGGGGTGCTCGCCGCCGCCGTCGCCTCGATCCCGCTCGCGACGCTCGCCCAGGTGCGCGGACGCCGCTGGGCGCTGTCGCTCGGCTACGCCCTCTCCACGGTGGGTGCGCTGCTCATCGTCACGGCGGCCGTCGTGGGGCAGCTCGTCGTGCTGCTCGTCGGCCTCACGCTCTACGGCGTGGCCAACGCGACCAACCTGCAGTCCCGCTACGCGGCGGCGGACAACGTGGGTTCGGGTACGCGCGCCCGGACGATGTCGGTGGTCCTGTGGTCCACAACGGTCGGCTCCGTCGTCGGGCCCAACCTCGCGGCCCCCGGTGCGGTGGTGGGCAGCGGGTTCGGCGTGCCCGCCCTCGGCGGCCCCTATCTCTTCTCGGTGGTCGCGTACCTGCTGGCCGGTCTCGTGCTCGCGGCTCTGTATCGGGACCCGGTGGGCAACGCGGTGGGCAACGCGGTCGCTGCCGCCACCACCGCCGCCACCACCGCCGCCGGGCGGCTCGGCAAGCGCGCCGACAGCGCCGGACGCGCCGAGCCCCGGCGGACCGGGGCCTTCACCGCGCTGCGGTGGGCGTGGGCGCACCCGCGGGCACGGTTCGCCGTCGTGACCACCGCCGTCGCGCACGGTGTGATGATCATGGTGATGGTCATGACGCCGGTGCACATGCAGCACGGCGGGATGTCGCTGCAGCTCGTCGGCATAGTGATCAGCCTGCACGTGCTGGGGATGTTCGCGTTCAGCCCGGTGTTCGGGTGGCTGTCCGATCGCTTCGGCCCGCTGCGGGTCGCCGTCGGCGGGCTGGTGCTGCAAGGCGCCGCGGTGGTCCTGGGTTTCCTGGCCGCGGCGATGGTGGCCGACGCCGAGGCCGGTGCCGGCGGGCACGCGGGCGGGCACGGAGGGCACGGCGCCGCCGCCCCGGTGCTCGATACCGAGGTGCTCACGGCGGTGGCGCTGGTGCTGCTCGGGCTCGGCTGGTCGGCGTGCCTCATCGCGTCGTCGGCGGTGCTGGCGTCCGTGGTGGAGCCGCACGTCAAGCTGCCGCTGCAGGGCGCGACCGACGCGCTGATGAACTACTTCGGCGCGGGTGCGGCGGCCCTGGCCGGACCGCTCCTCGCCTGGGGCGGTTTCCAGGCCGTCAACACCGCGGGCGCCGTCCTGCTCGTACCCGCCGTGGTAACGGTGATCCTGGCGCTCCTCCGCGCCCCGAACCCGTCATCCGCGAAGTAGGGCTGGTCAGACGCGCGGCTTGCCGTCCGGGTTGGTGTTGGGCTTCCCGTCGTCCGGGTCCTCGGGGTCGTGGTCGCCGGACCCCCGCAGCCGGTCGTTCTCGAGGAGCTTGCGCCGCATGATGACCACCAGCCCCAGCACGACGAGCACCGCCGCGACGATCCCGCCGGTCACGGCCAGCCCGCTGGTACCGGCGCCGTTGCCGGCACCGGCCAGCTCGGTGGGTCCGGTCGGCTCGGCAGCGGGGTCCGGCGTCGCGTCCTCGGTCGGCTCGGCCTCCTGCGTGGACGCCTCGGGCTCTCCGGTGACCTCGCCGCTGGGGGACGCCGTGGGTTCGGCCGCAGCCTCCACCTCGTAGCTGAACTCACCGTCGATCGGGTGGCCGTCGGAGGAGACGACATGCCATGCGACGTCGTACCGGCCGGCGGGCAGGTCGTCCGTGAGCTGCGCGGTCACGACCTTGTCGTCGACCTGGATGTCCTGGCCCTGCGCGGTGACGCCGTCCGGGCCGACCAGGACGACCTCGATCCCCGTGTCGAGCGGTGCCGAGCTGAAGGTGAGCGAGATGCTCGCCGGGTGCTCGTCGAGCGTCGCGCCGTCCTTCGGGTCGGACGACAGGAGCTGGTCGTGAGCGCTCGCCGGACCGGCCACCAGCAGGAGGGCCGCGAAGGTGAGGACGGCCGCGAACACGGTGATGACGCGGACGAGGCGACGGCTACCGGGCCGAGCCAGGGCAACGGAGACAGCAGGCATACGAGGCACACTACCCGCCGCCGTCGTGAGCGCGGCCGCCCACGACGGGCTGTCCGTCGTGGGCGTAAGAATCACGCCCACAGCAGGACTGGTCAGCCTTCCGGAACGTTCTTCGTCAGCTCCGCCAGCCATGCCGCCGCCGACGCGTCCGAGGGCATCCGCCAGTCGCCGCGGGGCGACATGGTGCCACCAGGGGACACCTTCGGACCGTTCGGCAGGGCCGACCGCTTGAACTGCGAGGCGAAGAACCTGCGCACGAACACCTCCAGCCAGCGCCGGATCGTCGCCAGGTCGTAGGCGGTGCGCCGCGCGGCGGGGAAGCCGGGCGGCCAGTCGCCGTCGTCCACCGCGTGCCAGGCGTGCCAGGCCAGGAACGCGATCTTCGACGGGCGGAAGCCGTAGCGCAGCACGTGGAACAGCGTGAAGTCCTGCAGCGCGTACGGGCCGACCGTCGCCTCGGTGGACTGCGGTGTCTCACCCTCCTCGGTGGGGATCAGCTCAGGGGTGATCTCCTGCTCCACGATCTCCGTAAGGACGGCGTTGACCGGGCTGTTCGCGTCCGGCGCGAACTGGCCGGAGTCGACGGTCCAGCGGATGAGGTGCTGGATCAGCGTCTTCGGCACGCCCGCGTTCACGCCGTAGTGCGACATCTGGTCGCCGACGCCGTACGTGCACCAGCCGAGTGCCAGCTCGGAGAGGTCGCCCGTGCCGAGCACTATGCCGCCGCGGTGGTTCGCGAGCCGGAACAGGTAGTCGGTGCGCAGGCCGGCCTGGACGTTCTCGAAGGTCACGTCGTACTGCTTGGCTCCCTCGGAGAACGGGTGGTCCAGGTCCCGCAGCATCTGCTCGGCGGCGGGCCGGATGTCGAGCTCCTGGAACGTCACGCCGAGCGCCTCGGCGAGCCGGATCGCCCGGTCCTTGGTCTCCTTGCCCGTGGCGAAGCCCGGCATCGTGAAGGCATGGATGTCGCTGCGCGGCCTACCGAGCCGGTCCATGGCCTTGGCCGCGACGATCAGCGCGTGCGTCGAGTCGAGCCCGCCGCTCACGCCGATCACGACCTTCGGCTGCCCGATGGCGCGCAACCGCTGCTCGAGCCCCGTGACCTGGATGTTGTAGGCCTCGTAGCAGTCGAGGGCCAGGCGCTCGGCGTCGTCGGGCACGAAGGGGAAGCGGTCGACCTTGCGCCGCAGCCCGATGTCGCCCTGCGGCGGCTGGACGCTGAACGTGACCTCGCGGAACTCGTCACCGCTCGTGCCAGGCGCGACCATCCCCAGCCCGCGCCGGTTGTCGTCGAACGTGCCCTGCCGCAGCCGCTCCTGCCGCAGGCGGTCCAGGTCGACGTCGACCACGGTGGCGCGGGCGCCGTCGGGGAAGCGCTCGGTCTCGCCGAGCAGGTCCCCCGCCTCGTAGACCATGGTCTGGCCGTCCCACGACAGGTCGGTGCTGGACTCGCCCTGGCCGGCCGCCGTGTAGACGTAGGCGGCGCTGCAGCGGTAGCTCGCACTGCGTACGACCAGGCGGCGGTCCTCGGCACGCGCCACGGTGACGGGGCTCGCGGACAGGTTGAGCAGGACGGTCGCGCCCGCGAGCGCCGCCAGCGCGCTCGGCGGCACGGGCACCCACATGTCCTCGCAGACCTCGACGTGGACGGCGAGGCCGCGCACGTCGTCGGCCCGGAAGATCAGGTCGGCCCCGATCGGCACCTCCTCGCCGAGCAGGGTGAACGTGCCGCGGTGCTCGTCGCCGGACGCGAACTGCCGCTTCTCGTAGAACTCGCGGTAGTTCGGCAGATAGGACTTGGGCGCGACGCCGAGGATCCGGCCCCTGTGCACGACGACGGCGGTGTTCAGCAGGCGGCTGCCGACCAGCAGCGGCGCGCCGACGACGAGCATCGTGCTGAGCTCGAGGCTGGCCTGCCGGATGGCGGCGAGCGCGTCGAGCACCGACTCGAGGAGGACGTCCTGCATGAACAGGTCGTCGATCGCGTAGCCGCTCAGGCAGAGCTCGGGGAACACGGCTACCGCCACGCCGTCGGCGTTGAGCTGCCGGGCCTGGTCCAGGACCGTCGCGGCGTTCGCAGCGGGGTCGGCGACGGCGACGGGGATGGTGCAGGCCGCCACCCGGGCGAACCCGTGGGCATAGGCGTTGTAGAAGTCCACGGTTCGAGTCTAGGGAGGCGGGCAGCGATGGCCGTGTCAGCAGCGGTCGACGCGTGCTGGTCCGGACGGCCTGCGGCGCGCTCACCTCACGCGATGCCTGCGATATCGCCGTCCTCGAAGACGATCGCCTGCTGGAGCTCGCCGCCCAGAGCCCTCGCGTAGCGGACAAGCACCTCCTGACCGGAGATCTTGCCCTTCTCGATCTGCGACACCCGTCCCTTGGTGACGCCCATCCGGTCGGCTACCTCTTGCTGTGTCATGCGCCGCTTCTTGCGCAGCTCGGCGAGCCGGTATCCAGTAACCTCCGCCAGAAGCTCCCGCTTGCCACGCTCGAAGGCCTCCTCGCCGCCGGCCTTCTCGACGAGATCGCCTCGGATATCTGTCCACCGCACGTAACCAGTCACGATGCACCTTGCCCTTCTTCTTCAGCGCGTCGGCTCAAGTACTTCTGATATCGCTCTTCGGCCAGCGGGATCGCCTCGACGTACCACTCTCTCCACCGTCCGGACTTGTCGCCGGCGACCAGGAAGATCGCTGACCGCCACGGATCGAAGACGAAGAGCAGCCGTGCATCACCTGGTCGAAGTTCCTTGAGGTTCGCGATCGAGGAGTGCTGGATGGTGTCGACCAATGGCCGCCCCAGTCGCGGCCCACGTTCCGCCAGGACGTCGATCGCCTGGGCGACTCGGTCGCGCGCAGTCTCGTCGAGACCGTAGATCCACTCGCGCACCTCGTCCACGACGTAGATGCTCCATTCCTCGTCCGCCATGCTGCGAGTTTAGTTATCGGTATACATGTTCGCACGGCGAACGCACATCTGTCACGCTTTCCCGCTCACCGATGAGTCCCGGCCGCCAGTGGCGTCCGTCCTGCTAGAACGTGGTGCCGACCGGCACCGCCCTCAGCGAAAGAGACCGCTCATGTCATTCCAGGCCTACCTCGACGCCGTCGAGACCAAGACCGGGCACACGCCCCGTGAGCTCATCAAGCTCGCAGAGGAGCGCGGGTTCGACGCGTCCACCAAGGCGACCCCGATCCTCGAGTGGCTCAAGGAGGACTACGGCCTGGGCCGCGGGCACGGCATGGCCATGGTCCACGTCATCACCAAGGGGCCACGGATCAGCACGAAGCACGTGGGCACCTCGGGCCCGCACCGCGACGAGTCCGACACGCTCTGGCTCGACGGGAAGGCGACCAACCCGGCGACCACGGGCTGACGCCCGCCGGGACGGCCGCCCGCCTCGACCCGGTGTGTGTCCGGACACGTCGTTACTCCCGGTAATGATGTACCCATGACAACCCGCTCCAGCATCGCCATCGTCAACGCCCACGTCGTCCCCGTCGCCTCCGCGGTCATCGAGGGCGGAACCGTCCTCATCGAGGACGGCGTCATCACCGCCGTCGGGCCGGACGTGGCAGTACCCGACGGCATCCGCACGATCGACGCCGAGGGCAGGTGGCTCCTGCCCGGGTTCGTCGAGGGGCACGGCCACCTCGGCGTCCACGAGGAGGGCGAAGGCTGGGCCGGCAACGACACGAACGAGATGACGGACCCGAACGGGTCCGCGTTCCGCGCGCTCGACGCCATCCAGGTGGACGAGGACGGCTTCCGCGACGCGCTCGCCGGCGGCGTGACGACGGCGGTCGTCAAGCCCGGCTCGGGCAACCCGATCGGCGGGCAGACCGTCGCGATCAAGACCTGGGGCGGCCGCACGGTGGACGAGCAGGTCATCAGCGACGCGGTGTCGGTCAAGAGCGCGCTCGGCGAGAACCCGAAGCGGGTCTACGGCGACAGGGAGCAGCTCCCGTCGACCCGCCTGGGTGTCGCCAACGTGATCCGTTCGGCATTCGTCGACGCCCAGAACTACGTGGCGAAGCGGGACGCCGCCGCGGCCGAGGGCAAGCCGTTCGAGCGGGACCTCGGCAAGGAGACGCTGGCGCGCGTCCTCGCCGGCGAGCTCGCCTGGGACCAGCACACGCACCGTGCCGACGACATCGCGACGGCCATCCGGCTGTCGGAGGAGTTCGGCTACCGGCTCGTCATCAACCACGGCACCGAGGGACACCTCATCGCCGACGTCCTCGCCGAGAAGAACATCCCGGTGATCTACGGCCCGATGTTCGTCTCCCGGTCCAAGGTCGAGGTGCGGCAGCGCGCGAACCGCAACATCGCGGTGATGGCGGCGGCCGGCGTGCGCGTCGCGATCACCACCGACCACCCGGTGATCCCCATCAACTTCCTGGTGCACCAGGCGTCGTTCGCGGCCCGCGACGGACTGCCGCGCGAGACCGCCCTGGCTGCGATCACGACCAACCCGGCGTCGTTCCTCGGCCTGGACGACCGGGTGGGCGCCATCAAGGAAGGGCTCGACGGCGACGTCGTGCTGTGGTCCGGCGACCCGCTCGACACCGACTCCAGGGCCGAGCACGTCTTCATCACCGGCACCGAGGTCTACACCTGGGACCCGGCCGCCGACGGCGGGCGCGGCGCGGGCCGCGTGCTGGAGCGCGCGTCCCGCTTCGCCTGACCGTCCAGCCCGTGTGATCGGCAAAAGGTCAGAAGTTCGGCAGTCCGAGGTGCCGATCTCCTGACCTTTTGCCGATCACACGGGCAGGGCGGGCCGGAGGGTGGCACCCCGGGACCATTTGCGGCGGCACCTCGGGGCGACGCGGCGGGCAGCGGCGCGGCGTAGCGTTCGAGCATGCTGGGCACCATCCGTCCGAAGATCGACGCCGCCGCGGACCTGTCCGCCCCCGGACCGTTCGACCGCACGCGACCACGCGTGTTCGTCGCGGTCGCGGTGGTGTTCGCCACCAACCTGGGTTCGCTCGGCGCCGCGCGCGGCCAGGCCTGGGCCTCGGAACCCGGTCTCGTCGGGTTCCTCCTGCTGCTGGTCGCGCCGGCAACGCTGCTGTTCCTGCTGCCCTGGCGCCCCGCACTCGCCGCCGTGCTGTCCGTCGCGGCGACCGTCACGTTCCTGCTGCTCGGCTATCCGTGGGGACCTGTCTTCCTCGGACCGGTCGCCGTCCTCGCGGGCATCATGCTCAGCGGCGACGCACGCCGGGCCCGCCTGATCGCGTGGTCGGGCGCCGCCCTGCTCGCCGGGGGTGTCAGCGCCGTAGCCTCGCTCATCGCACCGCGCGTCGAACAGGCCCTGACCGACGAGCCACGACCTCCGCACAGCGAGTGGGGCCCTGGTCACGGCCCGGGCTGGAACGCCGACGACGGCGGCTGGTTGCTGAGCCCGGGGTCGCTCGTCGCGGCAGCCGCCTGGCTGGCCGTCGTGCTGCTGATCGCGAGCGGCGCGCGGGACCGGATCACGCGACGTGTGGCGGCGCGCGCCGCGGCGCGGGCCACCGCGGCGGAGCGGGAGCGCACCGCCGTCGCCTCCGAGCGGCTGCGGATCGCGCGGGAGCTGCACGACGTCCTCGCCCACTCCCTGTCCGCCATCAACGTCCAGGCCGGGGTGGGCCTGCACCTGCTCGAGAAAAACCCCGGGCAGGCCAGGGAGGCGTTGTCCAACATCCGTGACACTAGCAAGGACGCCCTCGCGGAGGTCCGCACGGTGCTGGGCATCGTCCGCGAGGGCACCTCCCCGTCCGCCCGGGGCACGCTGCCCGACGACGGAGTCACCATCGGGGCCTCCATCGGCCCCGGCGGCGAAGCGAGGCTGCCGATGGGGCTGGGCGACGCCGCCCCGCTCACCCCCACCTGGGACCTCACCGGGCTGCACGCCCTGGCCGGCCAGGCCAGGGCAGAGGGCCTCGACGTCACCGTCGAGCTCGCGGCCTCCGTCAGCGGCCTGCCCGACCACGTCGTCGGCATCGTGCACCGCGTGGTGCAGGAGTCGCTGACCAACGTGCGCAGGCATGCGCCATCGGCCCGTCGGGTGACCCTGCGGGTCACCAGGCACGACGGCGTCGAGGTGGTGGTGGCCGACGACGGCGTCCCGACGGGAGGACCGGTCGAGCCCGGCTACGGGCTCCTCGGGATGCGCGAACGGGTGGAGGGTGCCGGCGGGACGCTCACCGCCGGACCCCGCGGGGACGGCGCCGGGTGGGAGGTCCGTGCCAGGCTCCCGGTGCCCGAGGGCTGGCCCCGGGCTTCGACCGGCTCGACCACCGAAGCACCTGCCTCGACCCCGCCGTCAGACCGAACCGAGACCGGAGACACCGCATGATCGACGTCCTGCTCGCCGACGACCAGGCCCTCGTACGCGGCGGGTTCCGCGCGCTCATCGACTCCGAGGACGACATGCGCGTGGTCGCCCAGGCCGCGACCGGCGACGCCGCGGTGGCGCTCACCCTCGAGCACCTGCCCCAGGTTGTGCTCATGGACATCCGCATGCCAGGCCTGGACGGACTGGAGGCGACGCGGCGGATCATCGCCGAGCCACGGGCGGCAGGCGTCCACGTGGTCGTCGTGACGACGTTCGAGCTCGACGAGTACGTCACGGAGGCCATCCGTGCCGGCGCCTCGGGGTTCCTCGTCAAGGACACCGAGCCGGCCGAGCTGGTGCGGGCGGTGCGCGTGGCGGCGTCGGGCAACGCGCTCCTGTCCCCGACGGTGACGCGGCGGCTGCTGGCCAAGGTCGCGGAGGCCACGCGCAGCGTCCGGCCGGTGCCCGCGCTCGCGGAGCTCACGCCGCGTGAGCGCGAGGTGCTCGTCGAGGTGGCCGGCGGGCTGGCGAACGACGAGATCGCCGGCAAGCTGTACCTCTCCGAGTCGACGGTGAAGACGCACGTCTCCCGGGTGCTCATGAAGACCCGTTCGCGCGACCGTGCGCAGCTCGTGGTGCTCGCGTACGAGGCGGGCCTCGTGCGCCCCGGATGGAGCGGCTGACGGGGCGACGGGCCGATGTCGTAGCGGTCCGACGGCACCACGGGTGTAGGGGAGCAGGTACGCGGGGCTGACGACCCCGGCGTCGGACGGCGGCAGCCTGGTGTCATGGCCGGAACGACCGGCCGAACCGACTGCTGGAGGTCGACATGCTCACCGCGACGACGGAGGTCCTCGCCAACGGGCCCCACTACGGCTGGGGCGGACCCGGCCCGTTCTTCTTCATCTTCCCGCTCCTGTGGTTCCTGCTGTTCGCGACGGTGATCTTCCTGATCGCCCGGCGTGCCCGGCGCGGCCCGCGCGGCGGATGGGGCGGTCCGTGGGCGGCGCACGCCGCGGCGGGCACCGACCCGGTGACGCTGCTGGGTACCCGTTTCGCTCGCGGGGAGATCGACGAGGCCGAGTACCGTTCCCGGCTCACCGTGCTCCGCTCGGCGGAGCCGTACCCGACCGCTCCGCCGAGCGCGGGCCCGAACGCCGGACCTACGGCTCCCGACGTGCCTCCGACGGCCTCGACGCCGCAGGACCAGCCGCCGGCGGACGACAACCGCTGACGAACCGCCCCGCGCGACCCTCGGCGCCCAGGCCACTTCGGTGACCTGGGCGCCGAGTGCGTGCCCGGCCGTCCGCCCGACGCCGGGGTGCCGGGACCCCAGCTCGTCACGACGGCAACGATTGGCCTTCTGTTGCGGCTGTGCCGCTAGACTCGCGGGCGAGTGCGACCGAACGCACTCGTCTGACCCGATGACGTGAGGGAAGTAGATCGTGAGCACCAGCAAGAACTGGGCGACGGCCGCACTGGTCTCCTGTGCGCTACTGCTGTCCGGATGCGCGGCCCTCGAGAGCATGGCCAGCGACTTCGCACCCTCTGGCGAAGAGGTCACGCCGGTCGTGCCGTCGCCCGTCGCCAAGGCCCCGATCAGCACCGGCGAGTACGACCTCGTCGAGTCGTGCAGGGTGTTCTTCACCGGGCCGATCGTGGGGAACGTCGAGGAGCTCGGGCGCTACGTCCAGGCGCCGCTCAACGAGGACCTCACGGGCAAGTTCAGCAGCGTCAGCAGGAACCTCGGCGACATCATCGGCAAGGCCGACGAAGTGAGCATCGCCCACCTCGAGGCGGTCCGCGCACCGTTCGACCAGGCGCTCGACGGCTCCATCGCCCGCCCCAAGGCCGTCGAGACGGCCATCAAGAACTACGACACCGCATGCAAGGAAGGCGGCTTCAAGGGCTGACCGCCTGAATCCGCGAAGTAGAGCGCCTGTCCGGCTCTCCCTGACGTCATCAG
>NZ_JBHXBG010000136.1:0-14708 GCF_042726755.1 Promicromonospora sp. NPDC060271
GGGCTCATGAGCGAACCATGCGGCGGGGTCGGGGTTGCACTTCGCCGTCGATTCCCGCTGCGTTCATCAACACGACAGGGACGTTGTCGGCGTTCCACGCCTCAAGGGCTACTCAGCGCGCTCCAGCGCCCGCACGAGCACCTCGCGCAGTCGAGCACAGCCTGGGTCTCGGCGGGGCGCTCGGCGTCGATCACCGTGATGATCTCGGATTGCGGCACGGCACGCAGATGGGTGCCGTCGTCGAGGACCGGCCGGAGCCAGTCGCCTTCGGGGCCCGCGAATCGCAGGATTGTCGCGGGCGCGGAGACCCGGTCGCGCCAGGCTGTGTGGTGGAGGTGGGCGGAATGGGGGAGCGGCTCACTTTCCATCTCGGTGAGTAGCTGCACGTCGTGCCGGGCCTTGGGGTAACTCTTGCCGTTCATGTACGTGATCCGGAGCGGCTTCCCGGCGACGTCTTCGATATCGGTGACCTCAAGGGTCTGATCGGCGATCGGCAGATTCTTGGGCTTCACCAGGAGGACGGCAACGGACGGGTCGTGCAGCGGGGTGGCGGCCACAACTCATGAAGGTAGGTCGAACGTCACGTATGTCGAGCATCTCGGTTGTGATCTGGTACCTCGACCACCAAGATCACCTGGACGTTCGTGCCCCCTGCGGGGTATCCAGCGCCAGGGATCTCGCAGCTCGGGGTCGGACACGAAGCACCGCCATGATCTCAGGGGCCGAGCAGTTCCGCGGGTACGACGGCGATCCCGTCGTCGCGTCGGTATGCGGCGGGTCCTGTCGTGATGAGAACGGCGTCGAGCAGGTCGTCGCCCAGCTTGTCCTGGAGCCATCTCAGGTGCTTGACGTCGTCCCCGCCGGGGATCGCCGTGAGCTTCACCTCGATCGCCACGATCTTGCCGTCGCCCCGTTCGACGATGAGGTCGACCTCACGTTCGCCGCGTTTTGTCCGCAGGTGGCTGACACGCGCCCCATGCGCTTCCGCGTATACCTGGACTGACAGCGTGACCAGGCTCTCGAAGAACGCGCCGATCAGCGAGCCGTTACGCGGGAGCGGAACGGTGCCGGGATTCGCGCGTTCCAGGAGCGCATCACTGCTGACGTTCAGGAGTCGTGCTGCCAGTGCGGGATCGCACATCTGGTGCTTCGGCGAGGCGCCGAGTGCCGTCATGAGGCTGCCGATGCCCGTCCACGCCGGGACCTCTTCGACAAGCCACATGCGTTCCAAGATCTCGCGGTAGGCGACCGTCGTGGTACGCGCCGGCTTGTCGGCGTCTCCGGGTGTCGCGGCCTCGAGTATCGAGTTGTACGAGGCGGTCGTCGACGTCGCCGCCGCGTATGCCCGCAGCCAGGCGCGTAGCGTTCCGGGACGGCGTACGACGTGACCGAGCTCGGGGAAGTCGCGATCCACCACAGCCGCCAGGTAGCCGTCGAGAGCGTCCTTGCGGAAACGCTCCGGGAGACGCCGGATCCCCGGAAAGCCTGAGGAGATGATCTCCCGGGCGTAGTCTTCGAGACCTACCGAGGAGTCGCCTGACACCGGCGGGCGCCCTCCTGCGAGCAGTGCACCCAGCGACACCGAGGGCTCGCCGATCGCTCGCTCCGCGAGCGACATCGGGCGCATGCGTAGCTGGACGATGCGGCCCGCGCCGGAGTGCATAGGCTTTTTCGTCGGGGCCGCCGAGCCGGTCAACAGGAAGTCTCCGGCATCCGCACCGCGGTCGACAGCTCGCCGAACCGCATCCCAGACAGGCGGATGTACCTGCCATTCGTCGACAAGGACCGGACGCTCCGCCTTCGTCAGTCGGCCTGGATCGTTCTGAATCAGGCTCAGTTCGAACTCGTCGCCCAGGTCCAGGACCGACCGCGCCCGCCGCGAGGCTGTCTCGGTCTTTCCTACTGCTTTGGGGCCGACGATCGCCACGGCAGGAAGGCCTTGGAGAAGGTCGTCGAGCTGACGGTCGAGGATCCTCGGGATGTAGTCCACAGCCCTACACTACAGTTTCTCGGCATCCTAAGCTACCAATGTTCGTGTATCTACGAGACCGATCTTCGTGTTCTTGCGCTACCGATGTGCGAGTTGGACCTTTCGCGCCACCCACAAGCAGAATCGCTGCACCAGCTGGCGGACCCGAAGTGTGGGCACGGATTGCCGGGACTGCGACTCACTCGCGCGCGGGTGTCTCGGAGCGGGGGCAAAGAGTTATCCACAGGCTTTCCGGTTGTGGCGCGCGGATCCGGGTGGATCTTCATACAGTCGGGGGCGGCGGCGATCCACTGGGGGCGCCGGCAGGGACTCAGCAGTACGAGTTCAGGGGGAGGGTCATGCCCGCTGCGGTGGAACGGACAGGGATGCACCTGCCGGCTCGGGGCGATGTCGGCAACAGCGTCGTGGTGGTCCAGGAGCGAGATGCGGCACGAGCAGACGGGATCACCTTGCTCGAACGCGAAGTACGGGAGCTCGTCCGTCGGCGCGGCGTCGACCCGATGGCCGAGCCCGAGCGGTTCGGCGAGCTGGTGCGCGAAGCGGCCGCGGACTATGCGGACCGTGCTGCGCGTGGTGTTCTTCTCGGGCTGCCCGACATGGAGCGAGCGGTGCGGGAGGTTACGGCCGCTGTTGGTGGGCTTGGGCCATTGCAGCCCTACCTCGACGACCCGGAGATCGAGGAGGTCTGGCTCAACGCGCCGACCCACGTGTATGTGGCGCGGCGCGGGGTGCCGGAGCTGACCAGCACCGTCCTGACCACCGAACAGGTCCGTGACCTGGTGGAGCGGATGCTCAAGACGTCGGGCAGGCGGCTCGACCTGTCGAGCCCTTTCGTCGACGCGCGGCTGCCCGGCGGGGAGCGGCTGCACGTGGTTCTTCCCGAGATGACCGGGGGCGGGATGGCCGTGAACATCCGCAAGCACGTGGTGCGGGCACGCGCCCTCACCGACCTGGTGCGGCTCGGTTCGCTGACCGGACAGGCCGCGGCCTTCCTCGACGCCGCGGTCCGGGCAGGCCTGAACGTGCTCGTCTCCGGCCAGACGCAAGCAGGCAAGACGACGATGCTGAACGCCCTCGCGGGGTCGATCCCGGGATCCGAGCGGGTCATCTCGGCGGAGGAGGTCTGGGAGCTGCGTCTCCCGGTCCGTGACCACGTGGCCCTGCAGACGCGTCCGGCGAGCCTCGAGGGCACGGGAGAGGTGCCGCTGCGCCGCCTGGTCAAGGAGGCGCTGCGGATGCGCCCCGACCGGATAGTGATCGGCGAGGTGCGCGAGGCAGAGGCTTTCGACCTGCTCATCGCCCTGAACAGCGGCATACCCGGGATGTGCACGCTCCACGCCAACACCGCGCGCGAGGCCGTCGCCAAGATGACGACGCTGCCCCTGCTCGCCGGCGAGAACGTGTCCGACCGGTTCGTGGTGCCCACCGTCGCCTCGGCCGTGGACCTCGTGGTGCACCTCGGCCTGAGCCGCGCAGCGGACGGCGTGGTCCGGCGCCAGGTGCGCGAGATCGTCGCCGTCACCGGGCGCGTCGAGGAGGGCCGGATCGAGACCGCGGGGCTCTTCGACAGGGATGCCGACGGCGAGCTGCGGCGCGGGGACGGCATGCCGCCCGGCGAGGACCGGTTCGAGCGCGCCGGGTTCGACGTGCGGGCGTTGCTCGCGGACCCACGGGTCGCTCCGGCCGGAACGCGCCCCGGGTCGAGCGGCGGCGCCGGCCCGTGGGCGGGCGCGGGTGCGCGGCAGGGCGCCGGCCCCTGGGCTGTGCGCTGATGGGTGTCGTGATCGGCCTGCTCCTGGGCATCGGCGCGTTCTGCGTCTGGTGGTCGTTCTGGACCCCGGTACCGCGACCCGCCGGCCGGGTCACGTGGCAGATGCGGACCCGCGACCTGCTGACGCAGGCCGGCGCGCCTTCGGTGACGCCGGCGATGCTCGTCGGAGCCTGCGCGACGCTCGGCCTCGTGACGCTGCTGGTCGGGCTCGCCCTGACCCACTCGCCCGCGATCGCGGCCTGCTTCGCCGTCCTGGCGGCCCCCGGTCCGGTGGTCCTCGTGCGGGCGCGGGCACGCCGCCGCCGTCGGGCGCTGCGGGAGGTCTGGCCGGAGGTGGTGGACCACCTCGCGTCCGGGGTGCGTGCGGGGTTGTCCCTGCCGGAGGCGGTGGCTCAGCTCGGGCAGCGCGGACCGGTCGAGCTGCGCGAGCAGTTCGACCGCTTCGCCCACGACTACCGGGCCGGCGGCCGGTTCGGGGACGCGCTCGACGCGCTCAAGGAGCGCCTCGCCGACCCGGTGGCCGATCGCATAGTGGAGGCCCTCCGCCTGACACGCGAGGTCGGCGGGCAGGACCTGGGCCGGCTGCTCCGCACGCTCAGCGGCTTCCTCCGGGAGGACGCCGCGACCCGCGGCGAGCTGGAGGCGCGGCAGAGCTGGACGGTGAACGGTGCCCGGGTGGCCGTCGCCGGGCCGTGGGTGGTGCTCGCGCTGCTGGCCACCCGGCCGGAGACGGCGCGTGCCTACGACTCGCCCACCGGCGTCGCGGTGCTGGTCATCGGCGGCCTCTGCGCCGTGATCGCGTACCGCATCATGCTCCGGATCGGCAGGCTGCCCGCCGAACGCCGGGTGCTGCGGTGACGGGCTGGGTGGCGGGGGCACTCGCCGGCCTCGGCGTCGCGCTGGGGCTCCTGATCGTGCTCGCCCGGCTACGGTCGCGCGCCGTAACCCTCGACGAACGGCTCGCGCCGTACCTCCGCCCGCGTGACGCGACCTCGACGCTCCTGAGAGAGGTCAGCCGCACCTCGGCGGTGGTCCGCCTGCTCGGCCTGCACGACGTCGGCACCCGCCTCGATCGGTTCGGTTCGCCCCGCGAGGAGGTACGGCGAAGGCTCGACCGGGCAGGGTCCGTCGAGTCGGTGGACCACTTCCGGGCGCGACAGGTCGTGTGGACGGTGGCCGGGCTGGCCGCAGGGCTCGGCCTCGCGCTGCTGCTCGCTGCGACCCGAGGGGCGGCGGTCGTGCCGCTGCTCGCACTCGTCGTCGTCGCGGGCGCCTGCGGCTACGTGGCCTGCGACCAGGCCCTCACCGTGCGGGTCCGACGGCGCGAGGAACGGCTGCTGGCCGAGCTGCCGACCATCGCGGAGCTGCTGGCCCTCGCGGTCGCCGCGGGGGAGAGCCCGCCCGCAGCCCTCGAACGCGTGGCCTCGACGGCACGCGGCGAGCTGGCTGGCGAGATCCGGCGCATGGTCGCGGAGGTCCGGGCCGGCGCGCCCATCACCACCGCCCTGACGGCGCTCGCGGACCGGTCGGGCCTGCCTCCCCTCTCGCGGTTCGCCGAGGGAGTCGTCGTGGCCCTCGAGCGCGGAACGCCTCTGGCCGACGTGTTGCGTGCGCAGGCGCGTGACGTCCGCGAGGCCGGCCGCCGATCCCTCCTGGAGGCGGGCGGCCGCAAGGAGATCCTGATGATGGTCCCGGTCGTGTTCCTCGTGCTTCCGGTCACGGTCGTCTTCGCCGTTTTCCCCAGCCTGGCCACCCTGCGGATCGGGCTCTGACATGACTCTCCGAATGACCCCCTCGAAAGGAAACGACATGCGCGACGGCCACGGTCCCGGCCCAGAGGCCGGTCCCGAACCAGACCGTGAGCGGGGCGACGTGCCCGGCTGGGTCTTGATCACTCTTATGACAGCCGGCCTTGTTGTTGCGCTCTGGGCCATGGCCGGCCCGCTGCTGGAGAACGCGTTCCGGCAGGCGATCAGCAGCGTCACGGGCCAGGGGTGAGCTCCGGCCGGCCGGAGCACGGCTCCGCCGCGGTCGAGTTCCTCCTGGTGTCCGTGCTGGTCCTCGCGCTGCTGCTCGGCGTGGTCCAGGTGGCGCTCGCGGTGCACGTGCGATCGCTCGCCATCGACGCGGCCGCGGAGGGTGCCCGTGTGGCGGCCCGTGCCGACCGGGGTCCCGCGGACGGCGTCGCGCGCACACGTGCGCTGCTGGCCGGAGCCCTGACCGGGGCCTATGCCCGCGACGTCACGGCCGGCCGCGCCACGATCGACGGCCTCGTCGTGACCGAGGTGACGGTGCGCACGCCGCTGCCCGTCGTCGGCCTGCTCGGTCCCGGCGGGACGCTCACCGTGCGGGGCCACGCGCTGGAGGAGGCGCGGTGACAGCGGGGGAGTCGGAGCGCGGTTCGGCGATGGTCGAGTTCCTCGGGGTCGCGCTGATCCTGCTGATCCCGCTCGTCTACCTGGTGGTGACCGTCGGACGGGTCCAGGCCGCCGCGTTCGCCGCCGAGGGGGCCGCCAAGGACGCCGTCCGCGCGATGGTCACCGCCGAGTCGTCGGCGGCGGGCGCCGCGCGTGCCGAGGCTGCCGTCGGGATCGCCCTGACGGACCAGGGCTTCGCGCGCGAGAACGGCGCGCTCGGCCTGGAGTGCTCCGCCTCCCCGTGCCTGACGCCGGGCAGTGCGGTCAGCGCCGTCGTGCGGGTCGAGGTGCCGCTGCCCCTCCTGCCCGACGTCGTGCGCGGGTGGGTACCTCTGTCGATCCCGGTGGAGGCGACCCGAACGGGCACGACCGACCGTTACGCCCCACCCCGCCCGTAGTCGGTCGTGAGCGTGACCGTTGCGGCCCCGACGGGTACAGGGCCGCAACGGTCACACCCACAACCAGACCTCTCTCGCTGTTGACCCGCCCCCCAGTGGCAGGTCACGGGTCAGCGGCTCAGGGGACCGTGCAGGTCGCCGTCGGGTTGTTGTTGTTGCCGTTCTTGTAGAGCGTGATGCCGAAGTTGTTCCCGGCCCCGTTCGGTGTCGCCGTCAGCGTGCCGCTCGTTCCGGAGACTGTCGCGTTCCACGAGTTCTGCAGGCTCTGGCCACCCTGCGTCTGGATGGAGACGCGCCACGTCGAGCTGCCGGACACCGCCAGCGAGACGTTGAACCGGTCGCTCCATTCGTTCGTCCTGCTCACCGTCACCGTGCAGCCGGTGCCCGGGTCGGGGTTGCCGGTGCCGCCACCGTTGAGAGCGTTGAGCGTCGAGGTGTACGCGGCCTTCTTGTTGCCGCTGCCGTCGAAGAGGAGCGGGGTGCCGCTGGCGCGCCACGAGTCCGTGTCCCGGACGCCCCAAACGCTGATACCGGTGCAGCGCGAGACGGCGAGGCAGGCCTGGACGACCCGCCGGTAGTTGTCCGCCTGCGCGGTACCGGAACCTTCGATGTCGAGCTCGGTGATCTGGACGTCGACGCCGAGCGCCGCGAAGCTCGAGATGGTGGTCTGGTAGTTGCTCGGCACGGGGCTCTGCGCGTTGAAGTGGGACTGCAGGCCCACGCAGTCGATGGGCACGCCGCGGGCCTTGAAGTCGCGCACCATGTTGTACACGGCCTGGGTCTTGGCGTGCGACCAGTCGTCGGTGTTGTAGTCGTTGTAGCAGAGCTTGGCGTTCGGGTCCGCGGCCCGGGCGGCGCGGAAGGCCGCCTCGATCCAGTCGTTTCCGGTGCGCTGCAGGTTGGAGTCGCGGCGGGCGCCCGAGGAGCCGTCCTGGAACGCCTCGTTCACCACGTCCCAGGAGTGGATCTGGCCGCGGTAGTGGGTGGCGACCTGGGTGACGTGGTTGAGCATGGCGTTCCGCAGGGCGGAGCCGCTCATGTTCTGCATCCAGCCAGGCTGCTGCGAGTGCCACGCCAGCGTGTGGCCACGAACCTGCTTGCCGTTGCTGCGGGCCCAGTTCACGATCCGGTCGCCGTTGGTGTAGTTGAACTGGTTCTGGTTCGGCTCGGTCGCGTCGATCTTCATCTCGTTCTCGGCGGTGATCATGTTGAACTCGCGGTTCGCGATGGTCGTGTACACCGAGTCGCTGAGCCTGCCCGCCGCGATGGCCGTACCGAAGTACCGGCCCGACTCCGCGGCCGCCGCCTGCAGCGTGCTGCCGGCGGCCTGTGCGGTGGTGGCTGCGACGCCGCCGGCGAGGACCACCGCGGTCAGGGTGGCGAGCGAGACTGCTCGCAAGCTGCGCCGCGAGCGTGGGGTGAGCGTTCGGGTCATCGTTGATCCCTTCGTGCTGGACGGGCCGGCGTTGGCCCGTCGGACGTGGAAAAGGATTTCTATCGACAGCGCCGCCTGTCAAGGGATTCTGCTAAACGTTTTCAAAGATCGGAGAATCTGAAACGTTTAGGTCGGCTCGGGCACCCGTCGCGGCGGGCTGTGGACAACCGCCACCGCCGTCCGGCAGGTGTCGGCCACCCGCTGGACAATGAGGAGATGAGCCCAGCGGACCACGCCGACGACGTCGGACACGCCTCCGGCGACGCGGCGGCGCCCATCGCCCCGGCCGGCTCCGGTGCCGGCCCGACCGACCGGGAGAGCGGCCGCATCATGCTGCTGACCTCCGCGTTCGTCGGGTTCGCCCTGATGCTCGTCGCCGTGGTCGCCTCGGCGAGTGCCGTCCACCTGGACCGCAAGACGCTCTACGACGTGGCGGACCTCGCCGCGGCCGACGCCGCGAGTGCGATGTCTCCCGACGCCTTCTACGCGGGCGCCGGCGCACCTGCCGACGGCGCCCCGCTCACCCTGTCCGACGCCGACGTGCGCACCGCCGTCGACCAGTACCTCGCGGAGCACCCGCCGGGCGTCCCGCTGGCGGTGACCGGTGCGTCGTCGCCGGACGGTCGCTCGGCCCGGGTGTCCCTCGCGATGGTGTCCCGGCCGCCGCTGCTGCGGTGGTTCACCGAGGCGTTCGGCGGCGGAATCACGGTGACGGCGTCGTCCACGGCACGCGCGTGGTGAGCCGGGTTAGGTTGTGGCCATGAGCGACCCCACGCGCCTGGAGCCCCAGCAGATCTTCGACCTCGCCAGGCAGGGGGCCGACCTCCTGCTCGACCTGGTCGACGCGGGCCTCCCCGTCGACCTGGCCGACGAGCTGGGCAACACGCTGCTGATGCTCGCGGCCTACCACGGGCACGCGGACCTGACCGCGGGCCTGGCCGAGCGGGGCGCGGACGTGAACCGGCTGAACGGCAGGAACCAGGCGCCGCTGGCGGGTGCCGTGTTCAAGAACGAGGCGGACGTGATCAAGGTGCTCGTCGAGCACGGTGCGGACCTCGACGCCGGGAACCCGAGCGCCCGGGCGACCGCTCAGATGTTCGGCCGCGAGCTGCCGGAGCCCGGGGCTCGCTGAGCGGCCCTCCCGGCCGGCGCCGGGTCTTCCGGCGTCGGGCACGACGATGCGCGGGTAACCTTGAACATCGTGGCAACCAACGACTTTCCCGCAGAGATCAAGGCGCTCCGCGCCACCCTCGATTCCATCGAGGCAGTGAGCGACCCCAGCGCCCTGCAGGCGAAGATCGCCGAGCTGTCCGAGCAGGCGTCCGCGCCCAACCTGTGGGACGACCCGGACGAGGGCCAGCGGGTCTCCTCCGCGCTCTCGGCCGCGCAGGCTGAGCTCGAGCGGGTGGAGAAGCTTCGTGCCCGGATCGACGACGTCGAGACGCTCGTCGAGCTCGGCCAGGAGATGGACGACGCCGACTCGCTCACCGAGGCCGAGGAGGAGGTCGAGAAGATCCGCAAGGACCTCGCGGCCCTCGAGGTGCGGACCCTGCTCAACGGCGAGTACGACGCCCGCGAGGCGGTGGTGACGATCCGCGCCGGCGCCGGCGGCGTGGACGCGGCGGACTTCGCCGAGATGCTGATGCGCATGTACCTGCGCTGGGCCGAGCGGCACGGGTACCCCACGAAGGTGGGCGACACCTCGTACGCGGAGGAGGCGGGCCTCAAGTCCGCGACCTTCGAGGTCAACGTGCCGTACGCCTTCGGGAACCTGTCCGTCGAGGCGGGCACGCACCGTCTGGTGCGCATCTCGCCGTTCGACAACCAGGGCCGCCGTCAGACGTCGTTCGCGGCGGTCGAGGTGATCCCGCTCATCGAGCAGACCGATCACATCGACATCCCGGAGTCGGAGCTCAAGATCGACGTCTATCGCTCCTCGGGTCCGGGTGGCCAGTCGGTCAACACGACCGACTCCGCTGTGCGCATGACGCACATCCCGACCGGCGTCGTCGTCGCGATGCAGAACGAGAAGTCGCAGATCCAGAACCGCGCCGCGGCGTACCGCGTGCTGCAGTCGCGCCTGCTCCTGCTGCGCAAGGCGGAGGAGGCGGCCAAGAAGAAGGAGATGGCCGGCGACATCAAGGCGAGCTGGGGCGACCAGATGCGCTCGTACGTGCTGCAGCCGTACCAGATGGTCAAGGACCTGCGCACCGAGCACGAGTCGGGCAACCCGCAGGCCGTGTTCGACGGCGCCATCGACGACTTCATCGAGGCAGGCATCCGCTGGCGTCGGGGTGGCGGCGAGGTCTGACGGTCGCGCAGGGCACGTCGTCCCGGACGAATTGCCGCTTGCCATCTGTTTTGACCGATATGGTGCGTGGACTTCGCGGACCGGGTGAGTTCTGTCGGCGTGTCTGCCCGACACGCCACCGGTTCGTCCACCTAGTCTCGGGCTCGTGATCAGGTTCGAGAACGTGTCGAAGGTCTACGCGCGCGGCGCACGGCCTGCCCTCGACCAGGTCTCCGTGGACGTCGAGCGTGGCGAGTTCGTCTTCCTCGTGGGGGCCTCGGGCTCGGGCAAGTCGACGTTCCTGTCGTTGGTGCTGCGCGAGCAGCGGCCTACGCGGGGCCGCGTGTACGTGGCAGGGCGGGACGTCGCGAACCTCTCCGGGTGGCGCGTGCCCACGCTGCGGCGTCAGCTCGGTGTGGTGTTCCAGGACTTCCGGCTGCTGCAGAACAAGACGGTCCACGAGAACGTCGCGTTCGCCCTCCAGGTGATCGGCAAGCCGCGCCACGTCATCCGGGACACCGTGCCCGAGGTCCTGGAGATGGTCGGCCTGGCGGGCAAGGGCAAGCGGATGCCGACCGAGCTGTCGGGCGGTGAGCAGCAGCGTGCCGCGATCGCGCGCGCGATCGTGAACCGGCCGCAGATCCTCCTGGCCGACGAGCCCACGGGAAACCTCGACCCCACCACGTCGCTGGGCATCATGCGCCTGCTGGACCGCATCAACCGCACCGGCACCACGGTGGTCATGGCCACGCACGACGACGAGATAGTCAACGAGATGCGGCGCCGCGTGGTCGAGCTGTCCGACGGCGTCGTCGTCCGCGACGAGGCGCGGGGTGGTTACGGCGAGCGCGAGGCGATCCTGCCCGACGTCGGCGCGTCGCCCGTCCTCGACGCCCCGGGCAGCGGCACCCGCGCGCCGGTCCAGACGGTGCGGGGGAGCTGACCGTGCGCTTCCAGTTCGTGCTGGGCGAGGTCTTCTCCGGCCTGCGCCGCAACACCACGATGGTCGTCGCGGTGGTGCTCGTGACCTTCGTGTCGCTGACGTTCGTCGGCGCGGCAGCCCTGCTCCAGGCCCAGATCGGCAAGCTGAAGGACGACTGGTACGACCTCGTCGAGGTCTCCGTGTTCCTCTGCCCGCAGGGCTCCGTCGTGCCGACGTGCGCGGGCGGCGAGGCCACCCGTGCCCAGGTCGACGCCGTGCGGCAGCTCATCGACACCGAGCTGTCCGACGAGGTCAGCGCCGTCTACTTCGAGTCGAAGCAGCAGGCGTTCGAGGCGTTCAGCGAGCGCTACCCCGACGGCTACCAGGGCACGCAGCTCACCGCCGACGACATGCAGGCCTCGCTCCGCCTCAAGCTGGCCGACGCCGAGCAGTTCGCCGTCGTCAGCGACGTGCTCTCCGGGCGTGACGGCGTGGAGATCGTGGAGGACCAGCGCGCCGTCTTCGAACCGCTGTTCCGGACGCTCAACGTCGCTACGCTGCTCGCCGCCGGGCTCGCCGGCGTCATGCTCCTGGCCGCCGTGCTGCTGATCACGACCACCATCCGGCTGAGCGCCGTCTCGCGGCGCAAGGAGACCGAGATCATGCGCCTGGTGGGCGCGTCCAACCTGTTCATCCAGCTCCCGTTCCTGCTGGAGGGGGCGCTGGCGGCAGTGCTTGGGTCGTTGCTGGCCGGAGGTGGCCTCTGGCTCGCCGTGCGGTTCATGGTCAGCGACTGGCTCGAACGGTCCGTCGACTGGGTGGCCTACGTCTCGGAGGTCGACGTGCTCCGCGTCGCGCCGCTGCTCGTGATCATGGCCGTCGCCCTGGCCGCGCTCTCGTCCTTCTTCACCCTGAACCGGTACACGAGGATCTGATGACGACTTCACGAAGCCTTCGGTCCTGGATCGTCGCACGCAGTGCTGATGCGCGCGGCCCCGTCGCCGCGGCCCTCGCGGCGGCCCTCCTGCTCGGCGGCGCCACCGTCGGGTACGCCGACGACCTCGACGACCGCCGCGCCGCCGCCGAACGGAAGCAGCAGGCCAAGGAGGAGGAGCGCGAGAACCTCGAGGCCGAGCTGGAGCACACGGACAAGCGGCTTGCCGACGCCGTGCTCGAGCTGAACCAGGTGGAGGGCCGGCTGCCCGTCGCCGAGGCAGAGCTCGCCGTGGCCGAGGCCGAGCTGGAACGCGCGGAGCGGGAGGCGGCGATCCTTGCCCAGCGTCTGGCCGACGCGCAGCTGGAGGAGGCGACGGTCACCCAGCTTCTCCAGGACGGCTCCGGCAAGGTCGACGGGGCGCGCGACGACATCGCGCAGATGGCGCGCGAGGAGTTCCGCGGTGCGGGCAACGCCTCGACGATCGGCCTCGTGACCGGCGCGCAGAGCACCGAGGAGTTCATCGACGGGTACTCCGTCTCGTCGTCGGCCGCGCGGATCCGGGCGCGCACGCTCGCCGAGCTGCAGAGCGCCGAGGCGACCGCCCGCAACCTCCAGGCGCGGCTGACCGCGATCCGTGAGGTGGTCACGGAGCTCAAGCGCCTGGCGGACGAGAACGTACGGTCGAAGGAGCAGGCCAAGCAGTCGGCGGTCGAGCGCAAGGCCGAGATCGTCGAGCTGATCGCCGAGCAGGAGCGGCTCAAGTCCCGTATCGAGCGGCGCAAGCACGTCGCGGTGCAGAACATGCAGGACACCGAGGAGGAGCTCAGCTCCATCGAGTCCGACCTCAAGGGGATCATCCGCGAGCAGCGGGAGCGGGACGAGCGGCTGGCCAGGGAACAGGCCGAGCGGGAGGCGGAGGGGGGCTCCGCCGGCGGCGGGTCCGGCGGCGGCGGTTCCTCGGGCGGCGGATCGTCCGGCGGCGGTGGCACGGGAACCGTGTCGTTCCTCAGCTACCCGACGGCGAGCCCCGTCGTCACCTCCTCGTACGGCATGCGGTTCCACCCGGTGCTGCAGTACTACCGCCTGCACGCCGGGACCGACCTCCGGGCGTACTGCGGTACCCCGATCATGGCGCCGGCGGACGGCACGGTGCTGTACGCGCGTTACCTGGACGGCCTGGGTAACCAGGTGCTGATCGACCACGGCTACTCGTCCGGCGGCAGCAGCGTGATGACGAGCTCCAACCACCTCAGCTCGTTCGCCGTGTCGTCGGGTCAGCGGGTCTCCCGCGGCCAGGTGATCGGGTACTCGGGCACCACCGGCACGTCGACAGCCTGCCACCTGCACTTCGAGGTGTACGTCAACGGTTCGACGGTCGACCCGATGAGCTGGCTGTAAAAGCCTGGTCCACCGAGGTCGGACGCGTAAACTGGGGCGTCGCGCTGCCCGCACGGGGCATGCCGCACCAGCAGATCCCGGAGGGAGACCATGGCCAAGAAGGACGATCCGCGCAAGATCGTGGCGAACAACAAGAAAGCCCGTCATGACTACGTGATCGAGGACGTCTTCGAGGCCGGGCTCGTGCTCTCGGGTACCGAGGTCAAGGCGCTGCGGATGGGACGGGCCTCCCTGACGGACGGCTACGCCACCGTCGACCGCGGCGAGGCGTGGCTCGAGAACGTGCACATCCCCGCGTACTTCCAGGGCACGTGGAACAACCACGCGCCGCGGCGTCGGCGCAAGCTGCTGCTGCACCGCGAGGAGATCCTCCGGCTGGAGTCGAAGTCGCGCGAGAAGGGGCACACCCTGGTCCCTCTGGCGCTGTACTTCCTGGACGGCCGGGCCAAGGTCGAGATCGCCCTGGCCCGCGGCAAGAAGGAGTACGACAAGCGGCAGACCCTGCGCGAGCAGCAGGACATGCGCGAGGCGCAGCGGGCGATGCGGCAGCGGGAGCTCCGCTGACCGTCCGCGGCCACGGCTGTGCGGGCTGTCACGGAAATAACGTTCCCGTCTGCGGAGTTGTCGCATAGGATGGGAACGTTCCGCACGGGCGCAGCTCGGGCGGGGCAGTTGAAAACAACATAGGGGCTGATCGGTTTCGACGGTGGTCGTGCTTCGAGGAGAAGCGGGCCGAGGATGCAGGCTTATCTCGTAAACGATGCCTGCAAACACATAGTTGCCGATAACTCGCGCAACGAGTTCGCCCTCGCCGCCTGAGCGAGCCCGAACTCCGTCGGCCTGGGAGACGCTTCCGTCCCAGTAGCCGGCGTCATCTAGGAAGCCACTGCTCGTAGCTCTCGTCATCGGGGCTGCGGGAACACTCAGATGACTGGGCCTGTCCGCGAACGTGTCTGTGCGAGTGCGGGGGCCGAGAAAATCCATAGCAGACTGCGCCCGGAGAAGTACTCGAAAAGCGTCACCGGACCCGGGTTCGATTCCCGGCAGCTCCACAAGGCGAGAAGTCGCAGGTCAACAACCTGCGCCACGTGTACGCGAGCACGCTCCTGCACGACGGCGAGAGCATCAAGGCCGTCTCCGAGTACCTGGG
>NZ_JBHXBG010000137.1:0-14449 GCF_042726755.1 Promicromonospora sp. NPDC060271
GCCCCGGGACGGCCGGTCCTGGGAACAGGTCAGCTCACGTCGCCGCGCCAGGCGCCCGTCTCGGTGCCGCGCGACTCGATGAACTCCTTGAACCGGTCGAGGTCACCCTGCACCCGGCGGTCGTCGAAGTTCAGGGCGCTGCCCACCTTCTCGGTGGCGTTGTCGGGCTCCCAGTCGAGCTGCACGGTGACGCGGGTCTGGTCGTCCTGCAGCCGGTGGAACGTCACCACGCCGGCCTGCTGCGGCCCGGTCCTGCTCGTCCACGCGACCCGCTCGTCCGGATGCTGCTCCGTGATCTCGGCGTCGAACTCCCGCTCGACGCCGCCCACCTTCGTCTTCCAGTGGGTATGGGTCGGGTCGAGCTGGCGGATCTCCTCGACGCCCTCCATGAACCGGGGGAACTCCTCGAACTGCGTCCACTGGTTGTAGGCGGTGCGGACGGGAACCTGCACGTCGATCGACTTCGTGATGCTGGTCACGAGGCTCTCCTTTCGTCGGGTTCCTTCACCGTGACCCGGCCGGGACTCACTCGCACGTGCGCCGGGCACCGCTCCGGGCACGCCGTCCGGGCACGCCCTCCGGACCTGGCCGTAGCCTGCACGTGTGCCCTCCGAGATCAGCCCCACCGCGCGTGCGCTCCGCGCGCTGGAGGTCCTGCAGACCCGCCCCGGCACGACGGCGAACGAGCTCGCCGACCGGCTGGGTGTCACCGAACGGGCCGCCCGGCGCTACGTCGAGATCCTGCGCGAGGCCGGCATCCCCGTCTCCTCGGCCCGCGGGCCGCACGGCGGCTACCGCCTCGGCCGCGGGACCCGGCTCCCGCCCGTCACGTTCACCCAGACCGAGGCGCTCGGCCTGGTCATGGCGGTGCTCGACGGCCACCCCGACGCCGGCGGCGACGACCTCGTCGACACCGCGCTCGGCAAGGTGATCCGGGCACTGCCCGAGGACGTCGGCAGGCAGGCCGCCGCCCTGCGCGAGCACGCGTCCGCCGCGCCCGACCGGTTCGCCGCCCGCCCCGACACGACGGTCACCAGCGAGCTGGTCGCCGCGATCGCAGCCCGACGGCGCGTGCTTGTCACCTACCGCGGCGAGTCCGGCAGCGAGTGGGTCGCCGAGGTGGACCCGTGGGCCGTCGTCGTGCGCTACGGGCGCTGGTACCTCCTGTGCCACTCCCACCGCGCAGACGCGACCCGCACCTACCGCGTCGACAGGGTCCACGCGGTCGAGCACACCGACCAGGGGTTCGCGCCGCCGGACGGCCTCGATCCCGTTGCCGCGCTCGAGGAGCACCTGGGCACCGGATGGCAGTTCACCACCCGCGTCGTGTTCGACGCCCCGCTCGCCGACGTCGCCCCATGGGTCGGGGCACAGATGGGCCGCCTCGAAGCGGCCGACGACGGGTGCGTGCTGGTCGGCAGCACCCGCAACCCCGCGATGTACGCGCAGGAATGGCTCGCGAGCGTGCCCTACCCCTTCCGGGTCGAGGGCGGGCCGGAGCTCCAGGAGGCGGTCAGGGCGCTCGCCCGGCGGTTCGCCGCGGCAGTGCCGGACCCGCCGGGCCTGTTGGAACCGTGAGCCCCCGGGCTTGGGGTCGAGCCGCCGGACCGGCTGTGGAAACATGCGGCCATGAGCGCACAACGCGTCTGCATCATCTGGAACCCGGTCAAGACGACCAGGGCCGACCTCGAGTCCGGGCTCGACCGGGCGGTCTCCGCCGCCGAGACGGCCGTCGAGACCATCTGGTTCGAGACGAGCGAGGACGACGCCGGCCAGGGCGTCACGGCGCAGGCGCTCGCGGCGGGCGCCGACCTGCTGGTGGTCGCCGGCGGGGACGGGACCGTGCGAGCCGTCGCCGAACGTCTCGCGGAGGCGGGCACTACCGCGGAGCTGGCGATCGTCCCGCTCGGCACCGGGAACCTCCTGGCCCGGAACCTCGGCGTGCCGCTCAACGACATCCCCGGCGCCCTGACCCGGGCGTTCGGTGGCGAGGCGCGGGCCATCGACATCGGCTGGCTGGAGATCGAGCTCGCCGGCGGGCCCGAACGCCACGCGTTCGCGGTGATGGCGGGGTTCGGCCTCGACGCGCACATGATCACGGAGACCGACGACGACCTCAAGGACAAGGTCGGCTGGCTGGCCTACGTGGAGTCGATGGGACGCGCGCTCGCCGCGAGCGGAACCCTCGAGGTCCGGATCACCGCGGACGGCCAGGCGCACGGCGGGGACAGCGTGCACACGCTGCTCGTCGGCAACTGCGGCACGCTCCAGGGCGGCTTCAACCTGCTGCCCGACGCCGACCCGTCCGACGGCGAGCTCGACCTGCTCCTCCTGAGCGCGGACGGCGCAGCCGGCTGGCTCGACACCGTGCGGAACCTCGTCTGGGACAACGGGATCAAGCGCCTCGCGACGGGCGGCAAGGTGGCCGAGAGCAGCGACAGCGCCACGCACCTGAGGGTGCGGAGCCTGCGGCTCGAGCTCATGGAGCCGCGGGTCTTCGAGATCGACGGCGAGGACCTCGGGGAGGCCACCCGGGTCGCCGTCACCATCCAGCCGGGCGCCGTCCGGGTCCGCTGAGCCCGCCCGTGCTGGGCCGTCGCCCGTTGCACGAGCCAGTGGCGGGCGCTTGCCCCAGGATGGTCGTGCAGGGCCGACGCCGAAGGCTGGACCGGGCGCGGCCGACACCGAGAGCACTGGAGGCACCACGATGGGGCGCAAGAAGCACACCGGCCACGGCGAGAAGGCGGCGCACGGCGGCGGAGGGCTCAAGAAGTTCCTCACGCTCGTCGCGATCGCGCTGACGGCCGCGGCGGTCGTGAAGGAGCTGCGCAGGCCGAAGGAGGAGCGCACCTGGCACGGCAAGATCGCTTCGGTCGTCCCGTACGAGCTGCGCGTCCCGACCCTGGAGCGCGCCAGGGAACGGCTCTGGAACCCCGACGCCGAGCACGTCGTCGGGCCGCGCGTGTTCGGTGTCGGCTGGAGCGTGAACATGGGCAAGGCCGTCGCCGTGGTGCGGCAGAAGGTCGGCGTCTGACCCGTCGGCTCGGCGGAGCCGTCAGCCCCGCGTGGCCCCCGGCTCGGCGACGGCGTCGACGGCGTCGACCGCACTGTCGATGAACGGCCGTAGCAGGCCGGGGACGGCGGCGTCCGCGAGGGCGAGGCCGTCCGCCTCGGCCGCGTCGTGGACGGCGTACGCGCCGGTGCCCGCTGCGGTGGTGGCGACGACGGTGACGAGCCCGGCCCGGCGCTGGAACCACGACTGCCGGACGGTCCAGCCCACGATGCCGCGCCGCTGGAGCGCCACCGTCGCGCGCCGGACGGTGCCGCTGCGTGCCACCAGGTAGCCGGCCGGGTACGCACCGGTGAGGGTGTGGCCGAGGGCGCGGTAGGCGTCGTTCGCCAGCACGACCGCCACGGGGAACAGGACGAGAGCGCTGATCCACGCGACGTGGAGCAGCACGGGCGTGAGCAGCGCCCCGAGCACGAGCACCACCGCCTCGACCGCGAGCACCGTGCCGAGCGCCCAGCGCAGCCGGCGTCCGCGGGCAGCCTCCGGGTGCGGCGTGAGGGGCGCCGACGTCGGCGGCGTCGGCTCGCGGAGCACCCTCGCGGCCACCTGGTCGGCGAGCCCCTTCGGCGTGGTGGGCAGGAGGGTTCGGCTCTCCGTCTTGTCCTCGTCGTCCGTCGTGAGCCCGGTGGCGACGGCGTCGACACGCGCGCCGCCGGCCAGCCGGGCGGCGAGCGGCTCGACCACCTCCAGGCCCCGGAGCCTGGACTCCTCCAGCGTGATCGACCGGGTGGTGAGCAGGCCACGCCGCACCTGCAGCGTGCCGTCGGTCTGGCGGTCCAGCGTGTGGTTCCACCAGGTCTCGACCCAGAGCGCGACGGTGGCCACGCCGCCGACGAGGAGCAGCCCCACGGCCAGCGCGAGGGCAACGAGCAGCACCGGGGCCAGACCGAACCACGACCCGACGACGTCGAACACCCGCTGCTGCATCCCGAACCACTCGGCGACCTGGATCGTGCCGCCGCCCGCGGCGGCACCGAGCGCGGGGGTGAGGAAGGACAGCGGGGCGAAGCGGATCCACCCGCGGTCGAACCGGGCCAGCGACCCGTCGGCCGGGTCCGCGCCGCCGTCGGCGTCCGGTCGCGCGGCGTGCGCCAGCAGGGTGGCGCGCAGCGCCTCGGCGGACGCGCGGCGCACCGGCCAGAGCGTGACGGTGCCCTCGGCCCCCGCCTTCTCGCCGGTGCCCACGCGCACGGTCACCGCGCCGAGCACGCGCAGCACCAGGTCCGCGGTGAGGTCGACCGAGCGGATCCGCTCCCTGCGCAGGGCAAGACGCTTGCGGAACACGACGCCGGTGTGCACGTGGAACCGTTCGGCGTCGACGCGGTAGCTCGTGACGCGCCACATCCACTCGCCGGAGGCGGCCCCTGCGGCGGTGATGACGACGAAGGCGGGCAGGACCCAGGTCAGGGCCGTCCCGACGGTCCCGCCGACGGCCAGCCAGTAGCCCGTGATGAGCGCCGCGCCCGCGGTGGGAAGGGCGGTGTAGACCCCGCCGGCGAGGAAGGCCCTGCGGTCCAGCCGCTCCCACGCGGGGTCGTCGGCTAGAGGCTCGTCGGCCACCGGGTCGTCGGCCAGAGGGCCGTCGGCCACCAGGTAGTCGGGGCTCAGGTCGTCCGCGCTCACGTCGCGTCCTCGGGGGTGGCCTGCGTGGCGACGGTGAGCTCGGCGGCGAGGTCGGCGGCCGTCTCGGCGTCGAGCCCCTCGACCTTCACCGCACCCTTCGCGGACGCCGTCGTCACCGTGAGCGTCGCCAGGCCGAAGCGCTGCTCCAGCGGTCCGCGGACCGTGTCGACGGTCTGGATCCGGGACAGCGGCGCGACCCGCCACTCCTGGAAGAACCAGCCGGTGCGCGTGTAGACCGCCTCCTCGGTGACCTCCCAGCGGTGATGGCGGAACCACAGCCGGGGGAGGGCGACGGTGGCGAGCACACCCAGGACGGCGAGGATCCCGGCGGGGACGAGCAGCCATCCGCGGGCGGGCTCGATGAGCAGGCCCAGCACGCCGAGGGTCACCACGGGGACCGCCGTCCACAGCAGGAGCTGCACCGACCACCAGCCGACGGCGCGTGGGTCCACCGCATGCCGTGGCGGGCGCAGGCGCAGGAGTGGATCCGGACTCTCGTCGATCATCGGCGCGGTCACGGCCCCATGGTCCCAAGCGGGACCGGCGGCGGCAATGTCATTCGGGGCCGTTCGGGTCCGGCCGGCTGCGATGAGTCCGTCCCGCTCGGCCGGTCTGCCGTTGACCGGGGCGCCCGCACGAGGGGCCCCGCTCGAGGAGGAGCAAAGCATGGACACGATGGACGGCTCCACGGCGCAGGGGCTCGACGTCCGGCGCCCTGGCGACGCCGGGTTCGACGAGGCGTGCGCGGTGTGGAACGCGATGGTCGACCACCGGCCGGCGCTGATCGTCCGCTGCCGGCAGGCCGGCGACGTGGTGGCGGCCCTCGCCCTGGCGCGGCGGGAGGGCCTTGAGGTCGGCGTCCGCTGCGGGGGCCACAGCGTCGTCGGGCACGGCGTCCCCGAGGGTGGCCTGATGATCGACCTGACGCCGATGGGCGCGGTCCGGGTGGACCCGGAGCGCAAGCGGGCGTGGGTGCAGGGCGGCGCCCTGCTGGGCGCGCTCGACGCCGCGACGCAGCCGTACGGGCTCGCCACGACGGCGGGCAACGTGTCGCACACGGGCGTCGGCGGGCTCACCCTGGGCGGCGGCATGGGCTGGCTGGCCCGGCGGTGCGGTCTGGCCTGCGACAACGTCGTCTCCTACGAGGTGGTCACGGCGGCAGGTGACGTGATCCGCGCATCGGCCGACGAGCGGCCCGACCTGTTCTGGGCGCTGCGCGGCGGGGGCGGCAACTTCGGCGTCGTCACCGAGTTCGAGTTCCGGCTGCACGACGTCGGCACCCGCGCGCTGAGCGTCGAGCTCGACTTCCCGGTCGGGGGAGCCGTGCCGACCGTCGCCCGGTGGCGCGACCTCGCCGCGGCGGCCCCGCGGGCGGCCACCTACACCGCCGGCGTGCACGACGGCGTGGTGGCGCTCGGCCTCGTCTGGGTCGGCGACGTAGCGGAGGGACTCGCTCACGCGGCGGAGCTCGAGTCCGCGCTCGGGACGCCGGTGGCTCGCCGCGTCGAGGAGCTGTCCTACCTGGACCTCCAGACCCGGGAGGACAGCACGGCCGGTCACGCCGTTCGGCGCTACTGGAAGGGGCACTACGTCACCGACCTGTCCCTCGGCGCGACAGCGGCACTGCTCGCCACCGAACCCGGCGTCCGGGCGGGACTCCAGGCCTACGGCGGCGCCATCGCCGACGTGCCGGACGACGCCGCCGCGTTCAGCCAGCGGGCCACCCGCTTCGAGTACGTCGCGGCCACCGGCTGGACCGACCCGGCTGAGGACGCCGACAGGATCGCGGCGGCCCGGGCCAGCGCGACCCGGCTCGAACCCTTCGCCAGCGGCGTCTACGTCAACGTGCTCGGCGACGACGGCGCGGCCGGCGTCCAGCGGGCCTACCCGCCCGCGAAGCTCGCGCGCCTCGCCGCGGTCAAGGCCGTCTACGACCCGGACAACGTCTTCCACCTCAACCAGAACATCCTGCCGGCGGCGGAACCCGCCCGGTGATGCGCCGACCCCGCCGGGCGACCGTCATTCCTCGCCGAACGAGCCCGCGAACTCCTCGATCGCGCTGACGACCTCGTCGAGGATCGCGAGGTTCTCGGCCCGGGTGCCCGGCACCTCGAGGCTGTGGTCGGCGTCCTCGACCTCGAGGACGTCGGCCTCCGAGCCGTCCACGAGCTCGCCGTCCCACAGGGGGTCGGCGGTGCCGCCGACCAGCAGGTGGTCCTCGTCCAGCTCGGCGGCCGTCTCCCGGACGTCGGGCGCCTGCTCGCTGGTGAGCACTGGGGTGAGCCAGACGCCCGGCAGGCCGAGGCGGACCGCCGTCGGCATGGCGAGCGTGCCGAGGGACTTGGCCACGACCAGGTGCAGCGCTTCCTCGCCCGGCGCGCCGCGGCCGTCGAGGACCTCCGCGTACGCCTCACGCGCCGTGCCGAAGGACGGCCTGGCCGCCCACTCCAGGGTGCGGACCGTCCAGCCCAGGTCGCGCAGCGCACTGCGCGTGTACCAGAGCAGGGGGCCCATGGCGGTGTAGCCGCTCCCGGGCAGGACCGTGACGACGCGGGCCGGGTCGGCTTCGGCGACGTACAGGTCGTAGGCGGTCACCCGTTCATCATGGCAGGTTCGGCTCGGCGGAGGGGGCCGCTGCCGCGCCGCGCGCCGTTGCGAGCCGGTCGAAGGCTCGCGATGGTGAGAATCATGGAGATATCACCCCCGCACCACGCCGAAACGGACCGCGCCGTCCGCCACCGCACACTCGACCTGGACGGCGTGCGGGTGTTCTACCGCGAGGCCGGACCCCCGGACGGGCCCGTGCTCCTCCTCCCGCACGGCTATCCGTGCTCGTCGTACGAGTTCCGCGGCCTGATGCCTGCGCTCGCCGACCGCTGGCGCACGATCGCCCCCGACTTCCCGGGATTCGGGTACAGCGGTACGCCCGGTCCGGCGACCTTCGACTACTCCTTCGACGGGTACGCGGGCTTCCTCGACGCGTTCTGCACCCGGCTGGGCCTGGACCGGTACGCGCTGTACCTGCACGACTACGGCTCCCAGATCGGGCTGCGCCTGGCCATCCGGGCGCCCCGGCGCGTGGCCGCGCTGATCATCCAGAACGGCGACATCTACGAGGACGAGCTGGGGCCGAAGTACCAGGGGCTGCGGGACTACTGGAAGAACCCGACGCCCGAGGGCCGCGCGGTGCTGGAGAACGCGGTGACCGAGGAGGGGTTCCGCGAGGAGTTCCGCAACGACGTGCGCGACGAGCTGGCCGAGCGCATCCCGCCCGAGCTGTGGACGGTGGCCTGGGCGCAGCTGAGGACCCCCGAACGCCGCGGCATCATGGTGGGCCTGATGGAGGGGCTGCGCGAGAACCTCGACTGGTTCCCGCGCTACCAGGCGTACCTGCGCGAGCACCGCCCCCCGACGCTGATCGCCTGGGGCCCGCAGGACGGCTACATGCCGGAGGGGTCGGCGCGGGCCTACCTGCGCGACCTGCCGGACGCCGAGCTGCACCTCCTCGACGGCGGCCACTGGCTGCTGGAGACGAACCTCGACGAGGTCGTCGCCCTGACGCGCGACTTCCTCGGGCGCGTGCACGGCAGGTCCTGACGGCGCTCAGCGGGCGAGAACCGCTTCTCGTGCGAGTGCCCCGGCCCGGGCACACCATGATCCCGGACCGGCCGTCGAGCGACGCCGGTAGCCCGCACGGAGGAGGATCACCATGCCCGCGTTACGTCAGCACCTCGTCCGTCCGCCCCGCGCCCCCGAGCCCCGCGCAGCCGCGCCCCGCGCGGCAAGGTCCGGCGCTCGTCGTACCGCGGGCCCGGTCGCGACCGGGCTCCTCGCCCTGCTGCTCGGGACGGCGGGCTGTGCCACCGGGATCGGTGCGGAGGACGGGGCAGGGTCCGACGTCGACTTCGGGGCCTCGCCGTCGCCCGGCGGCACGCTCCAGGTCATGGGGTTCGGCACGGGTGACGAGATCGGCGAGGTGCGGCACGAACGCGCGGTCGAGGCGGTCGGCATCGACGTCAAGCTGTCCGAGGGGGCACTGGACCCGCAGGCGTTCCTGTCCGCCGCCGCTGCGGGCAACCCGCCCGACCTGATCTACGCCGAGCGCGACCAGATCGGTACGTTCGCCTCGCGCGGCGCGATCCTGCCGCTGTCCGCCTGCGTCGAGGAGCAGGGGATCGACACCGACGCGTTCGTCGACCCCGCCCTGGCCGAGGTGACCTTCGACGACGAGGTCTACGGCATCCCCGAGTTCAACATGGTGCAGATCACCATGGCCAACGCCGACCTGCTCGGCGACGAGGACCTGAGCCTCGCCGACGTCGACGGGTCGGACCCGGACGCCGTGCTGGCCGCCACCGAGGCGATGACGCGGCGCGAGGGCGGCAAGCTCTCCGTCATCGGCGTCGACTCCAAGCTGCCGGAGTTCCTGCCGCTGTGGGCCAAGGGCCGCGGCGCCGATCTCCTGTCCGAGGACGGCCGCACCGCGCAGCTCGACGACGACGCCGTGGTGCAGGCGCTCGAGGACGCGGTGGCCGTCTACGACGCCCAGGGCGGGTTCCCCGCCGTGAAGACGTACCGCGACTCCGCGGACTTCTTCGGCGAGGGCAACCAGTTCGCCACCGGACAGCTCGGCGCCATGGCGATGGAGCAGTGGTACGTCAACGTCCTGGCCGAGAGCTCCCCGGACGCCCCGCTGGCCTTCGGCCCCGTCAAGGGCCCCGACGGCGAGGTGCACGCCTTCGCGACCGGTTCGGCCTGGGCGATCCCCGTCGGGGCGAAGGACCCGGCCGCCGCCTGCGCGTACGCCGCCCGCATGACCGAGACCGAGGCCTGGGCCGAGGCCGCGCAGGCCCGCGCGGACGCGCGCGAGGCCGACGGGCTGGTGTTCACCGGCGTCCTGACCGGCAACGAGGAGGCCGACGCCCAGATCCGCGAGACGCTGGTTCCCGCCGACCCGCCGGCGCCCTGGGGCGACGCCATCGACGCGATGTACGAGGCCAACGACCACACGTTCACGCTGCCCGCCAACCCCGCCGGAGCCGAGTTCGAGACCGCGTGGCAGGACGCCGTCAACCGCGTGCTCAACGGACAGCAGGAACCCGCACAGGCGCTGGCCCAGGCGCAGGAGGAAGCACAGTCCGCCCTCGACGAGGCGTGGGCGACATGGGACGAGAAGCAGTGACGGCTGCTCGCCCCAGCGCACGCGCCCGCCGCGAGCGCAACGCCGGCCTGGCGTTCATCAGCCCCTGGATCGTCGGCTTCCTGGTCTTCACGGCCTGGCCGATCCTCTACAGCGCCTACCTCTCCCTGACGGACTACGACGTGCTGACCGACCCGTCGTTCGTCGGCCTGGAGAACTACGAGCGCATGGCCGTCGACCCGCAGGTGCGCCTCGCGCTGTGGAACACGCTCGAGTACACGGTCGTCCAGGTGCCCCTGTACGTGCTGGTCGCCCTCGCGCTCGCGCTGCTGCTGCACCAGGCGGGACGCGCTTCCGGGTTCTTCCGCACGGCGTTCTTCGTACCGAAGATGACGCCGCCGGTCGCCGTCGGGGTGCTGTTGCTCCTGCTGTTCAACGGTGAGTACGGCCTGGTGAACGAGGTGCTCGGCGCCGTGGGCATCAACGGGCCGAGCTGGACCACCGACCCCGACTGGATCAAGCCAGGCCTCGCGCTGGTCAGCCTCTGGTCGGTCGGCGCGGCCGTCGTCATCCTGCTGGCCGCGCTGCAGGACGTGCCCGTCGAGCTGTACGACGCCGCCCGCGTCGACGGCGCCGGCTGGTGGCGCAGCACCCGCACCGTCACGCTGCCCATGATCAGCGGCGCCCTGTTCTTCGTCACGGTGGTCAACACCATCGCCGCGTTCCAGATGTTCACCGAGGCCTACTCGGCGTACTTCGGCGCGGGGAACTCGACCTACGCCAACGACGCCGCCCTGTTCTACGTGATCTACCTGTTCCGCGAGGGCTTCGCCGAGCTGCACATGGGCTACGCCTCCGCCCTCGCGTGGCTCCTGTTCGTGGTGATCATGCTCGTCACCGCCGTGCAGCTCCTCGTGTCGCGCCGGCTCGTCTACTACGAGGCGGAGCAGCGATGACCGCCGCACGCCGCGGCCGGCGCTGGGCGCGCGTCCCGGTCCTCGTCGCCCTGGTCGCGCTGACCCTCGTCTTCGTCTACCCGTTGGTGTGGCTCCTGTCGGCGTCGTTCAAGCCGCGGGGCGAGATCTTCGACAACCGGCTCGTACCGCTGCACCCCACGCTCGAGAACTACCTCACCGTGTGGGAGTCCGCGCCGCTCGCCCTGTGGCTCGGCAACACCCTCGTCGTGACGGCGCTCGCGGCCACGACCGTGACGGTCTCCAGCGCGCTGGTCGCGTGGGGCTTCGCGCACTACCGGTTCCGCTGGCGGGGCCCGTTGTTCGGGGTGGTGCTCGCGACGATGATGCTGCCGGGGGCCGTCACGCTCATCCCGACCTATCTGATCTGGCACCGGCTGGGGTTCGTGGGCACCAACGTGCCGCTGTGGGCGGGCAACCTCTTCGCGAGCGCGTTCTACGTGTTCCTGCTGCGGCAGTTCTTCCTGAGCCTGCCCCGGGAGCCCTTCGAGGCGGCCCGGCTCGACGGCGCGAGCGAGTGGCGGCTGTTCTGGCTGATCGCGGTGCCGCTGTGCCGGCCGGCGCTCGTGCTGACGTTCCTCTTCGAGGCGCAGGCGTCCTGGACGGACCTGATGCGCCCGCTGGTGTACCTGCAGGACTCGGCGACGTTCACGGTGCCGCGCGGGCTCAAGGCGGTGATCGACCAGTTCGGCCCGGGCGGCGAGTCGCAGTGGGAGGTGGTCGTCACGGCGTCGGTCATCACCACCGTGCCGATGATCCTGTTGTTCTTCGCGGGGCAGCGGTACTTCGTGCAGGGGATCGCGACGACCGGGTCGAAGGGTTAGCGCGCGCGGTTCGCCCGCAGGATCTCCTCCTGGTACGGGGCGACGACGTCCCCCGAGACCCGGCAGTCGAGCAGCAGGAAGCGGCGGTCGGCGACGGGTTCGGCGGCCCAGGCCGCGAGGCGGTCCAGGTCGGCGAGCGAGCGGACGACGACGCCCTCCGCGCCGACCGCCTCCGCGAGCGCCGCGAAGTCGGTCTCGGGGATGAGCATCGGCTCCTTCGTGATGCCCTGCCGTCCGTAGACGTGCACCTCGGCGCCGTAGGCGGCGTCGTTCCAGACGACGGTGATGCCCCGCCCGCCTGCGGTGCGCACCGCGGTCTCGAGGTCGGCGAGCGCCATCAGCCCGCCGCCGTCGCCGGTGGTGAGCACGACGGCGTCGTCGGGCCGGGCCGCCGCGGCACCCGGCACGCTGGGGAAGCCGAGCCCGATGGACTGGTAGGCGGTGCCGACCATCACCATGCGGTCGGGGGAGGCGACCGGCCAGTACATGTTGGCCCAGCCGATGAAGTGCCCGCCGTCCGAGACGACCACCCGTTCAGCCGGCAGCAGGTCGGCGAGGCGGTGCGCGACGGCGCGCGGGTCGAGGCGCCCGTCGGGGGCGATCCCGTCGGCGGGGCCGGTGTCGTAGCGCCGGGCCGCCGCGACGTCCACCGTCTCGCGCCAGCCGGACGGCTTGGCGGCCAGCGTGTTCAGCTCGGCGAGGAGGATGCGGGTCACGAGGGCGGCGTCGCCCCGGACGAAGCCTCCGACGTGCCGGTGCGTCGCGGCGGGCGCGGTGTCGATCTGGACCACGCGGGTGCCCGGCGCGAACAGGTCGCCGAACCGCATGGTGAACTGGTTGAGCGAGGCCCCGACCACGACGGCGACGTCGGCCTCGCGGACCAGCTCCATCGCCCGCTCGGCGCCGAAGCCGCCCGCGACGCCCAGGTCGTACCGGCCGTCGGGGAAGACTCCCCGGCCCAGTGCGGTGGTCACGGTCAGCGCTCCGGTCGCCTCCGCGAGGTCGCCGAGTGCCGGACCCGCGCCGGCCAGCCAGGCGCCGCGCCCGGCGAGCAGCAGCGGCCGCTCGGCGGTGGCGAGGTGCTTGGCGAGGTCGGTGATGGCGGCGGCGTCGAACGGCCCGGTCGGGGCCATGGGCGCGGGAAGAGCAGGCTCCGGCGCGTCGGGGATGGGCCCGGCCTCCAGCGCGGCGACGTCGTAGGGGATGGCCAGCACCACGGGCACGCGGTAGGTCAGTGAGTGCTCGATGGCGATGACGCTCGTGGCCGCGGCGTCCGCGCGGCCGACGGTATAGGTGCGGGCGCCGACGGCGGCCGCGAGCGCGATCTGGTCCACGTCCCAGGGCCGCGGGCCCGACGTCGGCTCGTCGCCGGCCAGCAGCACGAGCGGCACGCGGGCGGCTGCGGCCTCGGCGAGCGCGGTCAGCGCGTTGGTGAACCCGGCGCCGTAGGTGGCTGTGGCGGCGGCGATGCGGCCCGACGCGCGGAAGTGGGCGTCGGCGGCGACCACACCACCCGCCTCGTGGCGGACGGCGGTGAACCGGGCCCGCGTCGAGCGGGTGAGGTCGTCGAGGAACCAGGCGTTGCCGTTGCCCATGACGCCGAAGACGTGGTCGACGTGGCGGGCGACGGTACGGGCGACGTGTGCGGACACGGTGGGCACGGGGGCCTCCAGGGAAACAGTGACGGATGAGTGGTGCGGTCCGTATGTGTCCCGTGCGGCCCGGCTCGCGGGCCGCCGCGCGCCCCTTTTTCGAGCGCAGGCGGTTCGTCCGCCTTGACGCTTCGAAGTATAGCTACGCCCCCTCGGTGCGGAAGCGCTTCGACGGGTTCATGTCAAACCATGGACATTTCTGAAAGTTCACCCCATCATTGGTTTCACCCGCTTTTCAGCGGATTTCGTCGGACCAATGGGGGTCCGCCGGGACCTGACCGAAAGGACCGAGATGCGTCAGAGTCGAACCGCATCGATCAAACATCGGATCACCGGAGTCGTCGCCGCGCTGTGCCTCGCCGTTGTTCCGGTCGTGGCCACCGCCGCGCCGGCTCAGGCCGCGAGCACCTGTGCGAGCGGCGGCAACATCGCGATGGGCAAGTACTACGTCGTCAACAACCTCTGGGGCAGCGGGTCCGGCTCCGGGTGGCAGTGCGTGTGGGACAACTGGCAGTCCGGTGACACGGTCGGCTGGGGCACCAACTGGAGCTGGACCGGGCAGTCCAACTCGGTCAAGAGCTACTCCAGCATCATCCTCGGCTGGCACTGGGGATGGCAGCGGCCGGGCACGGAGCTCCCCGTGCAGCTGAGCGCCAACCGCAGCATCCCGACCACCTGGAACTACAACGTCACCGGCTCTGGCACCATGAACGTCGCCTATGACCTGTGGCTGCACCCGATCTCCAACCCCGGCTCGTCGAACAACCCCAGCGACGAGATCATGATCTGGCCCTACAGGTCGGGCGGCGCGGGGCCTGCCGGCACGCGCCAGGCGACCGTCAACATCGGGGGCGGGACCTGGGACCTGTACCGGGGCTGGATCGACGCAGGCAACGGCACCGGGTGGAACGTGTTCTCGTTCGTCCGCACCTCGAACACGAGCTCGGTGAACCTCAACCTGCGCGACTTCACCGGCAACCTCGTGAACCGGGGCTGGCTCGGCAGCAACAAGTACCTCACCAGCGTCCAGGCCGGTACGGAGGTCTTCACCGGTAACGGCCAGCTCGACACCAACAGCTACTGGGTGGACGTCCAGTAACACCACCGGCCCCACAGCGGCCGCGAGGTAGAGCGCTTGTCCGGGTCTTCCTGGAGCACCCGGGGAG
>NZ_JBHXBG010000138.1:0-14228 GCF_042726755.1 Promicromonospora sp. NPDC060271
TACCAGGTACGCCGAGTCAGGTCCGTGGTCCGACCAGCGTGCTGACTGGCGGTACCCGGTACGCCGAGTCGGTCAGCTGGGATCAGCTTCCGCCAACCAATTCCGAAACACGCCCTAGTCCTTGGGTGCCACCCGGATGCGGTTCCCGTCGGGATCGGCGGCCAGGAAGGTGCGGCCGAGCCCCGTGTCCTGAGGTTCTTGCAGGACCGTGATGCCCTTGGCCTGCCACGCGGTGAAGATCGCGTCGACCTCGTCGGACCCGCCGACGGTCAGGCAGATCTCACCGGTCCGCGGGACGTCGGGCGACAGGCCCTCGAACTGGCCGGACCACAGTGCGAGGTCGGCACCCGGCCCCAGGTCGAAGGCGATGTATCCGGGGGTCTCGAGGTACGGGCTCAGGTCGAGCAGGTCGCCGTAGAAACGGGCTGCGGCCGGGGCGTCGTTCACGTAGACGATGGACACGACGGATGCGGTCATGGCGGTTCCTCCTGATGGTCGATGTTGAACGCGTCCACCAGCCTGACCGGAATATGCGCCGGATCATGTCGCAATTTCTGGCACCGTGTAACCGTGACGCCGGACCGCTTCTTCTCCCTGATGCTGCTCCTCGAGTCGCGCGATGCGGTGACGACGCACGACCTCGCCTCGGCGCTCGGCGTGTCCCTGCGAACCATCACGCGCGATCTGAGCTGGCTCCGTGACGCCGGGCTGCCGGTCGTCGCCCAGCGGGGGCGCTACGGCGGGGTCACCCTGCTGCCCGGGTCCGCGCTCGACCTGACGCGGCTCACGCCGGGCGAGCGGGATCACCTGTCGGTCACGGGGCTGGACGAGAAACAACGCGAGGAGCTGGACGCGTCGGCCGAGTCTCGACGAGCACTGTCCAAGGTTGCCGTGACACGAACGGGCCGCACCGACGGGCTTCTGCCGCTGAACGAGGTGGTGCACGTGGACAGCCGTCCCTGGCTCCGGACACGAGCGGAGGGCGCGGCCCCGGCGACGCTGGTCGGTCCGGTGCGGCGAGGCCGCAGGCTGCGGATCGACTACCGGAGCTCGAACGGGGCACACACGCGCGATCTGCTCGTGGACCCGTACGGGCTGCTGGCCAAGGCCGGCATCTGGTACCTGGTCGCGGACTGCGCCGGGGTGCCCCGGATGTACCGGCTCGAGCGGATCACGGCGTGGAACGAGGTCGACCGGCCACGGCGCATCCGCGCGGGCCAGACCCTGGCTACCGTCGCCGCAGCGCTCGTCGAGCAGTGGGAACACGATCACGCCATCGAAGTCAGTGCCACCATCGACCACGCGCAGCTCGACCGGGCTCGACGCATCCTCGGCCAGCGGCTCGTCGACCACGACGGCCACGAGAGCCCCACCGGCGGCGATGGCCACGCAGTCACGATCCGGCTCCGGCACCTGGAGGACGTGCGTACGCTCCTACCGTTCGGGAGCACCATCACCGTGCACGGGCCGGCCGCGGTCAGGGCCCGCCTCCACGACCTCGCGGTCGAGCTCTTCCACCACCACGCGCCGCCGGACGGGTGACCATGGAGGCAAATCGACCTCCATCAACGCGACGGAAACCGTGCAAGTCCGTCCCAGGTCGTCCGGCCGCATGCCTGCTGGTCGCACCCGGTAGCACAGCAGTTAATGCAGCACCGGGCATCCTCCGAGTGTCCGCCCTCGTTAGACTGAGGGATCGAGCACTGCCGCGCGGAGGCTCGCCCGTCTCGCGTCCGAGATCGTCCCGAGGAGTCGCGCCTCAAGTAGCGCTTCCGCGACGCTTCGAACCCGCTCGATATCGCCGGCCGACACGTCGCGCACTTTGCCGTGTGCGATCTTGTTTCGGAGATTAGAGATTCGGACGACTCCCAGGGCGACGTCGGAGTCTTGAACGCCCAAGACGGCGGCTACCGCCGCCTTGATCGGTGTGATTCTGTACTCGTTTCCGGCCAGCTCAAGGGCTTCGATGCAGAGCCAGTAGCTCAGGAACCGTAGCGGTGTATCGGCGTCCCGGTCCGCGCGCCAGTACCACTGAGCCGCGATCCGCAGCCGTGCCCTTTGCTCGTCGTCGCGAACCGCCTGTAACTTATTGGCGGAGTCGAGAGTTGAAGCGACCGCGTGGGCGTCCAGAGATTCGAAGCGGGCTTGTGCCTCCATCGCGACGTTGCGACCGCCGAGGAGCCGGTTCCAGTGCCAGTCCGGGAATACCTCGCCTACCTCCTCGGTGAGAACGGCGCCAAGAAGGCGTTCCCCGTACACCAAGTCCAATGCCGCTGTGAGTGGTGCCGTCGCGGCGCGTCCGAGTGCCATTTTCTCGGAGAATGTGTGTGAACCGTTTTCTGCGCCGAGGTTGTATAGGACTTCGACATAGTTAGCTGACGGCGTCGTTTCAGTGTGCGCTTCGACCTCGACGGAGCGATCAACAAGGGCCTCATATCCGCGCCGCTCCCCGGTCAGATGCAGCGTGCCCCATTGTGGAACGAGCCAGTCCCCTTCGCGGCGACCGGGGAGTGCGTTTGTGAAGCGTGGCTCCCCCCAGTTGACGGGACCGTTCTGGATCGAGATCCGCAGGTTCCCTCCGTTGACATTGAGCATTGGAACGGTGGCGGTTCGGATTGTCTTATAAACAATCCTGTATCCGGGATCGCCATCTCCGATCGCATGGTTCTCGTCCGGTCCTTGCCAGGCCGAGAATGTCATGGCCGAAGGGAGATCCGTGTTTACGGGCCAGTTTTCAACCCACTCGTCGAGTCCCTGGATCTCGGACCTGAGCACCGGCCGTCCTGTGCCGGTGGCATTGTCGTGCAGCCAGGCTCGGGGCTCTATCTCGTCGGAATCCGGGGTCTTCTCGCGGCGCTCCGTCATGTCGCGCCGTCAGCCGAGTGCCGCAGTGAGGTAATCCTGGACCATCGGAGCAAATCCGTAGGGCACGTAGTCGCTGAACTGGTCCGGCGTCGCCCACGCGAGGTCCGAGAGTTCTTCCGCGTCGGCGATGTACGCCGTACCACTGAGTACCGCGCAAGCCACGTAGCCCATGAGCCGCCCGGTCTTCGGATGGACTCGCTCGCCGAGCATCTTCACTGCCTCGACCGTGAGCCCCGCCTCTTCGGCGGTCTCGCGCACGGCGGCATCTTCGAAGGTCTCGCCTGCCTCGACTGCTCCGGCGGGGAACTGCCACGACAGGGCGCCCTCAGACACGCGGCGCTGGACCAGGAGGAGCTTCCCGTCCTGCACGATGATCGCTGCCGCGATGGCGGGCTTCTCTTCGGTCACTGCCTCAGACATGCGTGCCTCCCAGCACTTCGAGAATGGGCGGGTAGGCGGTGCTCTCTGGAATGAATTTCGTCAGGTTCGCGATGGGTACCCATGCCACGCTCGCGTTCTCTACGACGTCGCGATTCTGCGCCTCTCCGGCGAGATAGTCGCAGTGAAAATACTCGCAGTAGACTCCAGAATCGGGATGGACTCGCGCACCGATCTTCTCCGCAACTGAGCAGTGGACGTCGGTCTCCGCGAAGGTCTCACGGACAGCGGAGTCGGACGGCGATGCTCCTGGCTTGACGATGCCTGCCGGAAACTGCCATCGGAGCGCGCCATCGTCACGGCGCTGGACGAGCAGGACAGCGCCGTCATGCTGGACCACTGCAATGGCGACGGATAGCGCCTGCGGCGACCCGTTGCCGGCCGGCGATCCCGCCGACCGGAGCAGCGCGTCAAACCGCTCTCGTGCGCCGTCGCCGGCCTGATCCAGCGCGGTGTCGAGGAGCTGCTGAACTTCTGAGCGAGGCTTCATAGCAGGGTTCGCGTGCCACCCCGCGACTGTGCGTGTCGACACACCGAGCCGTTCGGCAAAGTCCTCGTTGGTCATGCGTAGCGCGGCCTGGAGGTAGTTCGCTCTCTCACCGGTCCACGCGTCGATCACTGCCACTGCGATCACCCCCTGATTCCAGTTGCACCGCCGGTACATCGGGACTGCATCGGAGCCGCATCGATTCCCCGTCCGAATCGGAGTTGGCTTGCAGCATGCCAACGAACCACGACGTCGAAAGGTCCTGTCCGAGGGCCTCCACCTCTGCTCCCAGTCCCGCGGCGCGACAAGCCACGTCATTGATATCAGTGCCTGAGGCCCAGGTCGACGCGGGAGTCGCTACGACACAGATGCTGAAAGGGGCGAAGTGATGTCGGAGTACCGCGTCGCCGCGCTGGATACGGCTCGCACCTACCTGTTCGAAGCCTCCTGGGGGCTGTCCCGTGCCGGCCGGAACTTGACCAAGCACGGCATGGAGGAGGACGGGACGGCCGAGGTGGGTCGGGAGGCACTGGGCCTGTCCACTCGGGTCGACGCCTTAATGGCCGTCGTGCGTGAGGCACACGAAGCAGCTATCTCTGAAGGAGATCAAACGTGATCCCGGCCGAGCTGCTTGTGGTCTACGCCCTGCTCGACGTCGTCGTCGGTGCGTGGGCGGTGATCGTATGGCGCCGCTGAACCGGGCACTGGCCGACTCCGCGACTGGCGTTGCAGCTCTGCTGGCGGAGGTCGGGGACACGAGGGTCAAGTGGGTCGAGGTGTTCCGGGATCGTCTGGTCGTACATCCAGCAAGGCAATCGGAGGGAGCGGTGATCGCGGCACAACTCGGGATCACGGTCGCGACGGACTATCCGGCCACCACGCCCGGCTTCACCATGTGGACCGGTCGCTGGAACGACTTGGACTTGTTTGTCTATAGCGAGTTGCGCGGCACCACGCGCGTCGTCCGATCGTGGCCTACGTGAGCGACCGTTGTCGGCGTCGTCCCGACAAGGTGAAAGGCCCTCCCGCTCAGCGTTTCCGCTGGCCGGAGGGCCTTTCGCACGGTGGGCGATACTGGGATCGAACCAGTGACCTCTTCGGTGTGAACGAAGCGCGCTACCCCTGCGCCAATCGCCCGTGCTGCTCACCCGCTAGGGCGTGCGTGGACGATATTAGCCTGGTTCGAGCGCGGATGCGAAATCCAATCGCCGGCCCGGGTCAGGGATCCAGCCGCTCCCGCATGTTCCGCTCGAACAGGTCGCGCGCGGCGCTCGACAGCTCGCCGATCTGCAGGTCGACGCCGTCCAGCCACACCGTCGGCTGCACGTTCCGCACCGATCCGGTCAGCAGCATCTGCGCCTCGCCGGCCGCCACCCGGTCGAGCACCGAGAACGGCAGCTCGCCGTCCTTGGCCTCGCGCACGGGCAGCCCCGCCTCGGCGCCCCACTCGAGCAGCAGCTCGCGCGTGATCCCGGCGAGGCAGCCCACGCTGAGCGGGGGCGTGACGAGCTCGCCGTCGATCTCCAGGAACACGTTCGATCCGGTGCCCTCGCACAGGAGGCCCTGCGTGTTCGCGAACACGGACTCGTCGGCGCCCTTCTTGATCGCGTCGGCGAGCGCCACGACGTTCTCGGCGTAGGACGTCGTCTTCAGGCCTGCGACCGCGCTGTTCTCGTTGCGGGTCCAGGGTGAGCGTGCGGCTCGCCCGGTCGGTACGACGACGGCGGAGGTCGCAGCGACGACCACCGTCTGCGGCCCGTCGGACCGCCCGGAGCCGAGCGGTCCGACGCCGTCGGTCACGGTGATGCGCAGGCGTCCGGCGTCGGGTGCGTCGGCGAGGACGGCGTCGACGCCGCTGCGCACCCAGCTCAGGTCGAGGGGCGCCATGCCCATGCCCGCCGCCGAGCGTTCGAGCCGCGCGAGATGTCGCGTCAGTGCGAACGCGTGGCCGGCGAGCACGGCGCAGGTCTCGAAGACGCCGTCGCCGACAGTGATGCCGTGGTCCACCGCGCTGAGCGCGGCCTCGTCGGGCGCGACCATGCGCCCCTCTGCCCAGATGACCGTCATGGCGCCCAGTCTGTCACCGGCGCAGGGTCACGTGGGTGACCTCGGGCGTGTGCCGCACGGAGGTGGAGCTGAACTCGATGGGCGGCACGCCGTCGAAGACCCGGGTGCCCGAGCCGAGCGTGAACGGCACGACGTGCAGCCGCAGCTCGTCGACGTGGCCGGCGGCGAGGTACTCGTTGAGCGTCGTGGCACCGCCGGTGATGGAGATGTCGCCGTCCCCGGCGGCGGCCCGGGCCTGCTCCAGGGCGCTCTCGATGCCGTCGGTGACGAAGTGGAACGTGGTGCCGCCCTCCATCGGGATCGGGTCGCGCGCGTGGTGGGTGAGGACGAAGACGGGTGCGTGGTACGGCGGGTTGTCGCCCCACCAGCCCTTCCACTCCGGGTCCAGCGGCCCGCGGCCGGCGGTGAACATGTTGCGGCCCATGATGTACGCGCCGGCGCCGACGATGGCGTCCACCTCGGCCTTGTGCGCGTCCCCGTGCTCGAACATCCAGGTGTGCAGTCGTTCACCCGCGAGCGGCCCGAACGGGTGCTCCAACGACTGGTCGTGCCCGGCGGAGTAGCCGTCGAGCGAAACTGCCAGGTCTGCTTTCACGATTCCCATGCCGTGTCCGACGACGCGGGCCAGGGGAACTCATCGGTGTCCGGCGAAACGTGTCAGGAGGACGCCAGCGCGACCAGGCGTTCGGCCTTGAGCTCGGTCTCGTGCCACTCCGCCGTCGGGTCGGAGCCCCAGGTGATGCCGGCGCCGGTGCCGAAGCGGAGCACGCCGCCGCTCCCGTCGTCGGCCCACCAGAACGTGCGGATGCCGACGGCGAGGGAGGCCGCGCCGTCGTCCACCCAGCCCACCGCGCCGCAGTACGGGCCGCGGGGGACGGGTTCCAGCTCGCGGATGATCCGCAGCGCGCTCGACTTCGGCGCGCCCGAGACCGAGCCCGGGGGGAACGTGCCGGCCAGCAGGCGGCGCCACAGCTCGCCGGAGCGGACGACGTCGTCCGACAGCGTGCCGCGCACGCGCGAGACCAGGTGCACCAGGCCCGGGTGCTCCTCGACCTCCAGCAGCGAGGTGACCGTGACGGTGCCCGGGCGGCAGACGGTCTGCAGGTCGTTGCGCACGAGGTCGGTGATCATGACGTTCTCGGCGCGGTCCTTCTCGGTGAGCCCGTCGGGGGTGCGGGCGGTGCCCTTGATCGGGCCGGACTCGACGACGGTCCCGGTCCCCGGCTCGTTCCGCACGGACAGGTACAGCTCGGGGGAGGCGCTCACCACCCACACCGGGTCCAGTCCCGTGGTGGCGGGCACGTGGACGGCGGCCGCGTGCGGCGCCGGGTTGCCTGCGGCGAGCCGGGCGGCGAGCGCCTGGGCGTCGGGTTCTGTTCCTGCTGGTCCGACGGCGAGGGGGGCGGACAGCACCCGGCAGATGTTGGCCTGGTAGACGTCGCCCTCGCGTACGTGCTCTCGCACCCGGGCGACGGCGGCCTCGTAGCCTGCCTGGTCCATCGAGGAGGTCCAGGCGTCGGCCGCGGGGCCGGTCCAGGTGGTGGCGGGTGGCGCCCCGGCGTCGTGCACGGTGGCGAAGCGCCAGGCGCGGGCCTGGCCCGTGGGCCCTGTCGTCGAGGTCGCCTCGAAGTCGGCGACGACGAACCAGGTTCCCGTGGCGAGCCGTTCGGGCTCGGCCAGGACGTCTATGCACTCGACCGCGTCCGTCGCGATGCGTCCGGCGAAGCTCGCCCAGCCCGTGTCGCCGGTCACGTCGGAGGGCGGGGCTGCGGGAGCCGGGCGGGACGGAACCGGGCGAATCGTGCGGTTTGCGGGCGGATGGGCCGGGCTGGGGGACACGGGACAACCGTACGGCGGCGCGATCGATTGGACGGTTAGCCCTCTGGTCGATTAATGTTCAGAACGCCGGAACACCGGGGGAAACCTCAGGATGCCCGGTATCGCGGATGTAGCTCAGTGGTAGAGCATCACCTTGCCAAGGTGAGGGTCGCGGGTTCAAGTCCCGTCATCCGCTCGGAAAAACGCCGCTCTCGTAGATCTTCGGCTGATGAGAGCACGCCTAGGTTGTAGGTTGGCCGGGCGGTGGGTTGGCCGAGAGGCGAGGCAGCGGTCTGCAAAGCCGTATACACGGGTTCGAATCCCGTACCCACCTCGCGCAGCAGCATGGGCGATTGGCGCAGCGGTAGCGCGCTTCCCTGACACGGAAGAGGTCACTGGTTCGATCCCAGTATCGCCCACCATGTACGACAGGCCCCCTGGCCGGCGGAGACGCTGGCTGGGGGCCTTTCGCGTGGCTGGGGCCGGTGGCAGCTGAGCCGCGGCCGTCAGGGGAGTTCGACGATCGACCCGGAGCCGCCCACGAACCAGGGCACAGTAGCCTCAGCACCCATGAGTCTGGGTGTGCTGTACGTCGTGGTGACTGCCGCTGGAGCGACCCGACAGGTACCGGCACGGCTCCTTCCGCTGGCTGTTGAGCGGGGCTGGGAAGTACACGTTCTGGCCACCGATCAGGCGGTGAGCAGCTTCCCGGAGGCGATGGAGCAGATCGAGGAGTTCCTGGGGCGTCCGGTGCGGACGGACTTTCACACCGCTGTCGGGTACTCGCTGCCCGACCCGGACGCCGTGATCGTGGCCCCGGCGACCTACAACACGCTCACGAAGTGGGCACTGGGTATCGCTGACACGTACGTCCTGACCCGCCTGGCCGAACAGGTCGGCCGCAACATCCCGATCACCGCCGGGCCGTACATCAACGTCAAGTTCGCCGACCACCCGACCTACCAGGGAAGCCTGGCCATCCTCAAGGAATGGGGCGTGAACATCGTGATCGGCCCGCGCGAGCCGCATGAGTCGGGCGACGGCGCAGCGGACGACTTCCCGTGGGAAACGATCCTCGACACGGTGACACCCGCGAGCACGTAGGACGCCGCCTGGGCTGGCCGGTCCTCCGCCACCAGTGCGCCGCCCAGTGATATGGCGGTGAGGACAGTTGTAGCGATGAGCGTTGGCCGGCGCGGGGACCATCTCCGCCTTGCCGGGGTGTGGCTCCCCATGGCGACCAGAACTGTTGAGCAGACTTCGGAGCGGTGAGCTCAGGGCCGCACATGGATGACGGCGTGCGTGCCGTCGGTGCGCCATCCAGGCGCGGTGGTCTCCAGGTGCGCGAGACGATCTGGGTCTACGCCGACGGCGACGTCGGACTTGAGGGTCCGTAGCGCGGCCAGCGGGGCGGGGAAGTAGGCCGTCAGGCCCTGGAACGACGTGGTGGGATCCCAGTGGGCGTCGCCGACGAGGCGCCGATAGTTCAGGTCTCCCTTGATGATCACCACGGATGCCTTGGCCAGTTCGGTGGCGAGGTCCGTCGGTAGCTCGTGGAAGGTCAGGGGGCTGCACCAGAACGTGTGGGCGCGGACCTTGAGTCGCCCGTCGCCGATCGCGGCAGTGAGTCGGGCGGCGATTTCGCCGGCGGTGGCGCTCGCCGCCGTCAGGCGCCGTAGAACCTGGAGCAGGTCGGCGGTCGTGGCATCGGAGACGTAGTAGGGGTGCGGCTTGAGGTGCAGCGTCACCGTTGCGGCACGCCCGGTCGCCAGGAGGCGGTCGATCAGGACGAGGTCGGCAGTCAGTTCCCGGCCGGCGTTGTCCGCGATGAGGTGCACCTGGCCCGGTGTGCCTGCCTCCAGGAGACGCCACAGCTCCGCGGAGTCGTCCGCGACGAGGTCGTCGACCTGGTCCTTGCCCTGGGCGGACGGGTCGGACATCCGGAAGCCGAGATCTGCCCGGTTGCCCCACAGCGAGGCGCTCAGCGCCGCGGACAGGCCAGTCTGATCGGGCGCGGTGACGAGACGGTCAAGGTTCCCGAGGTCGCGGGCCAGTTCAGGTGTGTCGAGCTCTGCGTTCTTCTGCGGAGCGAACGGGTCGATCCCGGCCCACGGTCCCGAACCGAAGTAGCCCGTGGCTTCCAGCAGGAGACGGTAGAAGTAGGACTCGGCCCACAGGAACGGAACGTCCAGCCACGCGCGGCCCAGGTACGGGGCGGCCCACTCCTGCCATGCTGCCCGGTCGTGAGCGTCGGCCGGGAGCGGCGGAATGGTGCCATCGATGGTCACCAGTAGGTCGTCGAGCGACTTTTGGATTACCGGCGGGTAGGGGACGAGCCGACGGACTGTCGCGATCAGCTCGGGGTGCCGTCGTGTCAGTACGCCCCAGGGGAACGAGCCGGGCACGTTCGACACGATGGCCGCAGCGGCCGGGACGGGATGCTGGCCGTGGTCGATGGTCACGAGCGCAGGCTAACCGCACAGCACTCCCGGGCGTCGTCACCTACGGCGCCTGAACCGGTCCGTTGCCGCCAGTACGGCCTCGAGCGTGGCGTTCCCGGACATACCGTGGCCCTCGTCGGAGATCAGTACCAGTTCCGCGTCTGACCAGACCTGTGCCAGGTTCCATGCGATGTCCGGAGGCCCGCTGATGTCCATGCGCCCGTGGACCAGCACGCCGGGAATCCCTACGAGCTTTGCCGCATCACGCAGCAGCGATCCGTCCTCGAGAAAGCCGGCGTGCGCCCAGTAGTGCGTGACCAGGCGGGCGAACCGCATGCGGAAGCGCGGGTCCTGGTATCGGGCGTCGGGCCGGTGCCCTGGGTCGGTGGAGACGTGCACGTCCTCCCACCGGCACCACTCTTGCGCCGCCCGTTCCCGCACCGCCGGATCGGGATCGGCGAGCATACGGGCGTACGCCGCCTCCTCAGATTTATAACAGCGCTGTTAGATTAACAGTGTGAAGCGCCACCCGGACCCTGAAGCCCTCGGCACCCTGCTCCGCCATGTCCTCGAGCTGCTCGACGGCGACGTGGCGAAGGTCTACCAGGATCAGGGCCTGCCTGAGTACCGGCCGCGTTTCTCGCCGATCGTCCGGGCGCTGGTGGCCGAGGGGCCCATGTCGGTCCGCGATCTGGCGGGGGCTGTCGGCGTCACGCACTCGGCGGCAAGTCAGACGGCAAGCCAAATGGCCCGCGCGGGCCTCGTTACCCACTCCACCGACCCGCGCGACAACCGCCGGCGACTGATCACCCTGACCACGAAGGCCCATGCCTTGCTGCCGATGATTACTGCCGAGTGGAACGCGACGCTGGAAGCCATGGCTGAGCTGGACGGAGAGGTCTCGATGCCACTGGCCGAGCTGCTGACGGAAGTGACGGAAGCGATACGCCGGCGCCCCTTCGTGGAGCGGATCTCTGCGGCCTATGAGCGCCAGGCGGCTAGCGAAGGCTCCCGCTAACGGGTTCGCCCGGTCGCACCACTCGGCTCGGCCGGAGAAGCGAACGAGCGGACGACGTCGTCCAGAGCGCTATGGAGGGTCGGGAAGGTCTTCTTCACGCACCCCGCGTCGTCGAGCGTGACGCCTGGCGTCCGCAGGCCGGCGACGCTGAAGGCCATGGCGATCCGGTGGTCCGCAGATCAGAGCTCGAACAGGACGGTCACCTCATCCGTCAGCAGCACCCGGTACGGCAGCTCGCCCAGTGTCGCGGCGTCGACGTCGACACCCCGCCTCCGGGCCGCTTCTGCAAGCTCCTCCCATGGATGAGTACCCGGGTTGTCGGCGTCATCCACCTGCACCAGGTCCAAGATCTCCGCGATCAGGTCGTCCGCCGTGCGCTTCCAGGAGATGTCCTCGCCGGCTCCGCGGCCGCCAGTGGTGACACCGCGATCCATGTCGAGGCGTATCAAGGACTCGTCGGACAAGCGCACGTACTGCGTGATCTTGATGCTGATGCTCGGCCGGACGTTGTCGGTCGGTGTCTCGTCGACGTCGCAGATGGCGAGCGTCCCGATCACACGAAGGTCAGACAGGTCGAACGGCAGACGCTGAGCGGGTTCGGCGTCTCCCGGCTTTCCGTGGAACGGTGCGTAGTGAAACCCTTCGATCGAATCGGCCGAGGGCCCGCGGACGCCGTCGGCGTCAGAAAAGGACGTCATGCTGGACCTCCGTCGTGGTCCGGAGCTTCGCCACCGGCGTCGTCCGCGCTGTGAGCAGCGCATCGTCCTCGGCGCGGTTCAGCGCCCAGCCCTGGAGCAGGCCGGTGTCCAGCAGGACGATCCCGCCGGGCGTGGACAGATACAGGTCGCGCCCAATCCGGCACACGACCGCACCGTTGATCGTGTCTCCGGCCTGCAAGGGATCGATCTGCTGGTCAGCGACGATTCCGCCGTCAGGCAACCCGTACGCCGGGGTGTGGTCCACCGGGCCGGAGGTGGTAGGGGTCTGGCCGGGCGGCCAGTCCAGGGCCAGAGCCTGTTCGGCGACCGCGACGAGCCCCGCCGCGCGGGCCGCCGCCGTCCCAGGGGCCAGCCGGGCGCTGCGCTTACGGGCGGTGTGGACCTGCTGCGGTACGCCGAGCGCGGTGGTGAGCAGCGCCTCGCATCGTCTGGCGGACAGCAGCGTCCCGGCTGACAGGATCATCGAGGACAGCGCGCCCTGTTCCAGCAGCCGGGCGTGCCCGCGCTCGGTCGCGGTGATCCCTACCTTGACCACGCTCCCGTGGTGGGCGAGATAGACGCCGAACTCGCGCGGGTCGTCCAGGACGGTGTCGGTTGCCACCGACCGGGTGCGGGCGATCGCCGCGCAGGAGTCGCACTGCCCGGACTTCGCACCCGCGTCGATCGGTGCGCGGGCGGTGCAGGGCACTCGGCGGCCGTCCCACGACAGCCCGACGCAGCGCCGGTCGGGCCCGACTCTCAGCGACAGGCGCGCCCCGAGCTCGACGGCGCTGGCCCGCACGTCCCCGGCCGGGGACAGCCACTCGAGCGCCGCGCCGGCCTCGGTCCAGGCGAGCCCGGTAGGCCGCCAGGCGGCGCGGTGTGGATCCACGGCCCTAGTTCAGCACACGCTCCCGACGCTCAGCCATCGGCCCCCGGCGGCGCGTCCAGCACCGTAGGGACGTACTCCAGGAGCTGGAGCTGCCCGTCGAACAGATGGTTGTTGACCAGCTCGAGCCTGACGTCCGGGTACCCGTCGAAGATGCGCTCCTTGCCGTTGGCGCCCGTGATGACGGGGAAGACCACCACCCGGAACCGGTCGACGAGGCCGGCCCTCAGCAGCGACCGGCTCAGGCTGAGGCTGCCGATGGTGCGCAGCGGACGCGAGGAGGTGCGCTTCAGCTCGCGCACCACCTCTACCGCGTCGCCGTCGACCAGCTCGGAGTTGGCCCACGAGAGCGGCGCCTCCAGAGTCGACGAGAACACCACCTTGGGCATGGTGGTCAGGGGATCGTCGGGCATCTTGGCGGCGAACCCGGACATGACCCGGTACGTCGTCGCGCCCATGAGCGTCGTGTGCGACGTCTCGGAGTCCGAGGTGATCCAGGCCAGGTACTCGGGCCCGCCCATGCCCCACAGGCCGGGCCAGTCCTCCGCCGCCGCGTAACCGTCGAGCGAGATGATGAAGTCCACCATCAGGTTCGGCATCGGTCTCTCCTTCGTCGGGGAATTTTCCGTACCAGGAGAGACCGGCCGGGTGCGGAGGACTCATCGCCCCCGCGCGGACGACGGCTGCTAGGACACGCAGTGCTCGATGCTCATCACCAGGATGACGCGGTCGGCGCTGTCCGGCGGCGGAAGCTGGTCCGGGTTGCCGTAGCGCTTGCCCAGGTGGACGTAGTAGGCGCCGGTCGGGTCCGGGATCACCTCGATCAGCTTGCCGCGGAGCTCGACGTAGCCGTACGCGTCCTCGTGGTTGAGGATCGCGAAGCTCATCGACGGGTTGCGCTGCAGGTTGCGGTACTTGGCGCGCTTCGTGGTGTGCGTGAAGCGCAGCGTCTCGCCGTCGAAGTCGAACCACATCGGGTTGACCTGGACGGTGTCGTCCGGGCGGATGGTGCCGAGGAAGCCGTAGTTCGGCGCTTCCAGGATCGGTAGCAGATGGGCGGGGACGATGTCGGTCGCACTCATACGGCAGAACATAGCCCGCACCTGGGCCCGGAGGCTCCGAAGGCGCCGCGCAGGTGGCGAGCCCATTTCGATTGGACCGGCACACCGTTTGTGAACTACTCTTCCGGAGCGTCACCACAGGGACTCGAGAGGGTCCGAGCTGGTGCGACGCGGATGTAGCTCAGTGGTAGAGCATCACCTTGCCAAGGTGAGGGTCGCGGGTTCAAGTCCCGTCATCCGCTCGAACCCGCTTTGGTGGGAGAGCACGGTGGGTTGGCCGAGAGGCGAGGCAGCGGCCTGCAAAGCCGTACACACGGGTTCGAATCCCGTACCCACCTCGGGCGATTGGCGCAGCGGTAGCGCGCTTCCCTGACACGGAAGAGGTCACTGGTTCGATCCCAGTATCGCCCACCAGCAAGGCAAGGCCCTCGGGCCGGCGGAAACGC
>NZ_JBHXBG010000139.1:0-14207 GCF_042726755.1 Promicromonospora sp. NPDC060271
GGTGCGAACCCGCCGGTCCCGCCGGCAGCCGGCACTCGACGCGGGTCGTGGTCTTGTCAGGCTCGCGTGAAGCGGAGCGTGCGGACCTCGAACGGGCTCAGGTCGAGCGCGACGGCGCCGTCCGCCGTGACGTCCACCTCGCCGCCCTCGACGTCGTCCTCGATGAGGCTCACCGTGCGCGCACCGGACACCGGCGCGGCCACCGTGACCGTGCCGGACGCGCGGCGTCCGAGCGCCTCGTAGACGCGCACCACGAGGTCGCCCGAGCGGTCGTCGGCGAGCTTGACCGCGGACAGCGTGACTCCGCCGGTCACGCCGACCAGCGGTTCGAAGCCCGCCGCGCCGCGCAGGTCGCGCGGGCGCGCGCCGAACGTCGCGCCCGCCTCGGTGGCCGCCGCGGTGTCCACGCCCACGACGAGGCCGTACCGGTGCGTCTGGAGACCCTGGTCGGTCTCGGGGTCCGGGAACCGCGGGGCCCGCAGGAGCGACAGGCGCACCGTGGTCGTCACCGCGGGGACGCCGGGCGCCGGTGCCACGCCGTCGTCGGAGACCTCGCGGGTCACGTCGTACGCGTAGGACGAGTCGTTGACGAACCCGACGCCGAAGCCCGGCTCCTCCGCGAGCACCCACCGGTGCATCGAGGTCTCGAACTTGGCGGACTCCCAGCTCGTGTTGGTGTGCGTGACCCGCTTGTGGAAGCCGAACTGGGTCTCGGCGGCCACGTGCTCGGCCCGCACGTCGAGCGGGAAGGTGACCTTGAGGAACTTCTCGACCTCGTGCCAGTCGGTGCGCAGGTCGACCTCGAGCGTCCGGCTGCCCGGCGCGAGCGTGATCACCTGCTCCAGGCTGGAGGCCGAGAACTGGCGGTGCACCGTCACCACGGCCACGCCGTCCTCCACCGCCGCGGTCACCTTCTGCGCCTCGCGCAGGTCGGCCACCGAGTTGCGGTAGAACCGGTCGACGTCCCAGGCGTCCCACTTGTTCGGAAAGTCCTGGTGCAGCTGCAGCACGTTCGCCTCACGGCCCGGCGCGACGGCGTCGCGGCCGGTGGCCAGGTCGACGGCGGAGGTGACATGGCCGGCGACGTCCAGGGTGATCCGGACCAGGTCGTTGGCCAGCACCCAGCCGCCTTCGGGCAGCTCCGTGACCGTGCTGGCAGCGGCCGTCGGGGCGGACGCCGGGGCCACGCCCAGCGCGGGCACCCCCGCCTGCGCGAACACCGCGGGGTTGGCCCGCAGCGCCACGTCCCCCTCGCCGACCAGCGCCCGCAGGGAACGGTCGATGACGGCCTGCACGCCCTCGGTGATCGCCGCGTGCTGGGCGACGGCCTCGCGGTGCACCCAGGCGATCGAGGTGCCGGGCAGGATGTCGTGGAACTGCAGCAGCAGCACCTGCTGCCACAGGGCGTCCAGCTCCTCGTAGGGGTAGTCCGCCCCGGTCCGGGCGGACGCCGTGGCCGCCCAGGCCTCGGCCTCGACCAGGAGCTGCTCGTTGCGGCGGTTGCCCTGCTTGGTCTTGTGCTGCGACGTCAGCGTGGCCCGGTGCAGCTCCAGGTAGAGCTCACCCACCCAGACAGCGCTGTCATCCGTGCCGGACGCGAGCAGCTCCGCGCGTGCGCGCTCGAAGAACGCGTCCGGGTGCTCCCAGCGCACCTTGGCGCTGCCCTCGAGGTTCGCGAGCCGCTCGGCGCGGCCGGTCATCTCGCGGGTGGTGCCACCGCCGCCGTCGCCGTAGCCGACGGGCGCGATCGAGCCCGTGGCACGCCGCGACTCGCGGAACTGGCGGGTCGCCTTGCCGAGCTCCTCGCCCGAGAGCTCCGAGTTGTAGGTGTCCATCGGCGGGAAGTGCGTCAGCACGCGCGACCCGTCGATGCCCTCCCACCAGAACGTGTGGTGCGGGAAGACGTTGACCTGGTTCCAGGAGATCTTCTGCGTGAAGAACCAGTCGAACCCGGCGCGACGGACGAGCTGCGGCAGGGCCGGCGAGTAGCCGAAGGAGTCGGGCAGCCACACCCCGTGCGAGCGCAGGCCGAACTCCCGCTCGAAGAACCGCTGCGCCTGCGAGAACTGGCGCGTCAGCGCCTCGCCCGACGGCATCACCGTGTCGGACTCGACCCACATGCCGCCCAGCGGCAGGAACCGGCCCTTGGCCACGGCCTCCTTGATCCGCTCCCACACCTCGGGGCGGTGCTCCTTGACCCAGGCGTACTGCTGCGCGGACGACATGCCGTAGACGAAGTCGTCGGTGCGGTCGATCAGGTCGGCCATCGACGACGTCGTGCGCGCCACCTTGCGGATCGTCTCGCGCACGGGCCACAGCCAGGCCGAGTCGATGTGCGCATGCCCGACGGCGGAGATCTCGTGGGCGCTGGCCTCGGCGGGGCTGGCGAGCACGTCGGCGAGCGCCGCCCTTGCCCGGGCTGCCGTCTCGGGGATGCGCTGCAGGTCGAGCACGTCGAGGGCGTCGTCGAGCGCCTGGAGCACGCGCATGCGGCGCGGGCCGGTGGGCAGCTCGGCCTGGAGCTCGAGCAGCACCTCGACGTCGAGCGCGAGGTCGTACACCTCGGACTCGAAGACCGCGAGGTCGATGCGCCGGGTCGTGTACAGCGGGTCAGGGGACGACGTCGTGGTGTCACCCTCGGTGGTGCGCTCGAACAGGTTGTGCCCCAGCAGCACCGGGTTGGACGCCGCCTCGAGGAACAGCTCGACCCGCTCGCCGCCGGCCGCGGCGTCGGCCACGACGACGTGCTGGTTGCGCGGGTTGATGGACTTCACCGGGCTGCCGTCCGGCCGGTAGACGAGGGCCTCGGCCTGGAAGCCGGTGCGGTCCACGTCGAAGCCGAGGTCGACAACGGCCTCGACGGTGCGTCCGGCCCACTCGGCGGGCACCGTGCCCGTCAGCCGGAACCAGGTGGTGCCCCAGGCGGGGCCCCACGGTGTGCCCACCTCGTAGGGTTCCATGGCCAGGGCCAGACCCTCTCGCGGAGGGATCGGCTCCCCCGGCAGCGGGTGCCACTCGACGTCGAGCGGTACGGACGTCGAGTGGACCGCCGGCCAGATGCGTTCCGTCAGCACGCGTCGCGCGCGGCCGGTGGTCAGTGTGATGTCGTCGTGCATCGAAGGGCCTCCCCTGTGTCACCGTTGAACCCAGGCAGGCTAGCCCAGATGCGATGTTCACCCGCACCCCTGTCGGGATGGAAAGATGGAGCCCATGAGCTCCAGCGACGAGACCCACGCCGGCATCCAGGCTCCGGTGGGCACTGACCAGGCCACACGCGATATCGCCGAGGTCGCGGCAGTCGAGGTCATCACCACCGCCGCCGTCCACCTGATGAGCGCCGCCGCCGTGAAGTGCGGCCTGGCCGAGGGCGACGACGCCGAGGAGCTCAAGGACCTCGACGAGGCCCGCAAGCTGATCACCGCGCTCGCCGCGCTCGTGGTCGCGAGCGCGCCCGACATCGGCAACCAGCACGCCCGCTCGCTGCGGGACGGGCTGCGCAGCCTCCAGCTCGCGTTCCGGGAGGCCTCGGTGATCCCGGACGCGCCGGGCGAGGGACCTGGCGAGAAGTACACGGGCTCCGTCGTCTGATGACCGAGGTTTCCGTCCTTACGGCACCGGAACCCGCTCAGGCACCCGGGCGGCGGGGTGGCCGTGGTTCTCGCGTGCTCGCCCTCCTGCTGGTCGCCACCATCGCCGTCGGCGCCTACCTGTGGGTGACCACGGTCCGCTGGCAGCGCAACGCCGCCGACTGGCAGGACAAGGCGCACCAGTACGCCGAGGAGGTGGCCTCGCTGCGGATGCAGCTCGAGGGCGCCAACACCGAGCTGCAGGCCGCCCGCGACCAGCTCTCCACCGCCACGTCACGCATCACCGACCTGGCGAACGAGAAGGCCCAGCTCGGCGACGAGAACGTCGCCTCGCAGCAGTACCTCGACTACCAGACCCAGGTCAGCGCGGCCGCTGCCACCGTGGCCTCGGCGCTCGGGCAGTGCGTCTCGGGGCAGGAGGAGCTCGTCGGCTACCTCAAGGAGGCCGACCAGTACGAGGCGGCGGACCTGAGCCGCTACGAGCAGCAGGTCAACGCGCTGTGCGCGGACGCGGAGAAGGCGAACGAGTCGCTGCAGAAGGAGCTGCGGCCGTGAGGGCGGGCCGCTCGCTCGCGGGCCGCACCCTGCTCGCCGGCGCGCTCCTCGTTGCCGGTCTCACCGGTTCGCTCGCCGGCTGCGGCGTGCTGCCGCCCCTGCCGGAGCCGGTGCCGAGCGACATCGTGCCGTCGTCCCCGGTGGGTCTCTCCCCGGCGGCCGGCGGTGACGCGCTGAGCCCCGACGGGTTCGACGCCGTCGAGCGCATGGCGGTCCGTATCCGCAACGTGGGCTGCGAGGAGCTGTCGACGGGCTCCGGCTTCGCGATCGACGCCCACACCCTGATCACGAACAAGCACGTGGTCTCCGACTCGAAGGACCTCGAGGTCAGCACCTACGACGGGCACGACATCACGGTCGGTGCCACGTCGACGGCGGCGCTCGCCGACCTCGCGGTCGTGCGGACGACCGATCCCCTGCCGTCGTTCCCGGAGCTGGCCAAGGCCGACCCCGAGCCCGGCGACCCCGTCACCGTCGTGGGCTATCCGGCGGGCGGCGAGCTCACCGTGACGGAGGGCGAGGTCATGGGCACCACGCGGGACCCGCTGAACGCGAACCTCGGCGAGGTGCTGCTCACCGACGCCCAGGTCGAGCCCGGTTCGTCGGGGTCGGCTGCGCTGGACGACAAGGGGCGCGTGATCGGCGTCGTCTACGCGAAGACCGCTGACGACAACAGCCTGCTGGTGCCCCTGTCGACGCTGCAAGACATGCTGGCCGACGACAATGCCTTCACGCCGGCGAAGGGCTGCTGAGCCGACTTTGCCGAAGTAGAGAGCCTGTCCGAGCCTCCCGGTTGAGCCGGGGAGACTCGGACAGGCGCTCTACCTCGGCACGTTCGGGTCAGCGCGCGGCGCCGATCCGCAGCTCCAGCGAGTCCACGCGGGCCGAGATCACCTCTGACGCCGCCAGCCGGGCGTTGACCTGGGCCAGCACCGCGTCCAGCCCGGCGCGGTCCAGGCCCGGGTCCAGGGCGAGCACCACCGCGACCTCCGCCGTGCGGCCGGGCTCGGCGTGCGCTCGCACCACGTGCTGGACCGGGGCAGCCGCGACGGCCACCTCCGAGGCGACCTCCGGGTCCACGACGAGGCCGTCCTCGTGCGGGACGAGCGCCGGCCGCCACTCCTGCCCCTGTGCCAGCGCCCAGACGGCGGGCCGCGGCACGAGCGCCGTCGACGGCCCGGCGGGGTCGACGACGATGAGCGCCCAGTTCTCGTTCACCGCGGACAGCGCGGCGCGGGACGCCTCGACCGGCACCGGCCGCGCGTCGGCCCGCCAGGCCTGCATCGACGCAACGGAGGTGAACACGGGCAGCGCCCGGCGCCCGTCCGGGGCCTCCAGTGCCACGACGCCGGACGACGCCTCCTTGTCGACGGTGAGCCCGTCCGGGTTCTGCTCCGCGACCCCGAGCTCGGCCAGGACCGGCACCAGCACGCGGGTCTCGGCCAGCCGCGCGACGACGTCGCGCAGCGGGGTGGTCCCCGTCGTGCAGCCGGCGAGCAGCCGGGTCAGCTCGGCGTCGGCCGAGCCGTCGTCGTCCGCGAACTGGCTGGACGGCTGGATCGACTTCACTGGCCGGCCTCGGCGCCTGGGCGGCCGGCGACGTCGAGCGCCTCGGGCAGGGTGAACGCACCCGCGTACAGCGCCTTGCCGACCACGGCACCCTCGATGGTGCCGAGCGCCCGCAGGGCGCTCAGGTCGTCGAGCGACGAGATGCCGCCCGAGGCGACGACGTGCGCGGAGGTGCGCGCGGCGACGTCGGACAGCAGCTCGAGGTTGGGGCCGCGCAGCGTGCCGTCCTTGGTGACGTCGGTGACGACGTAGCGGGCGCAGCCCGCCTCGTCGAGACGGCCGAGGACCTCCCAGAGGTCGCCGCCCTCCTTGGTCCAGCCGCGTGCGGCGAGCGTGGTGCCGCGCACGTCGAGGCCGACGGCGACGCGGTCGCCGTGCTCGGCGATGACCTTGGCCGTCCAGGCCGGGTCCTCGAGCGCCGCGGTGCCCAGGTTGACGCGGCGTGCGCCGGTCGCGAGCGCACGCTCCAGCGACTCGTCGTCGCGGATGCCGCCCGACAGCTCGACCTGCACGTCCAGCTCGCCGACCACGCGCGCGAGCAGCTCGGCGTTGGAGCCACGCCCGAAGGCGGCGTCCAGGTCCACGAGGTGGACCCACTCGGCGCCGCCGGACTGCCAGTCCAGGGCCGCCGTCAGGGGGTCGCCGTAGGAGGTCTCCGAGCCGGCCTCGCCCTGGACGAGGCGGACGGCCTGGCCGTCGGCGACGTCGACGGCGGGCAGGAGCACGAGGCGGTCGGTCATGTCTCTCCAAATGTCTGTGGTCTGAATCGTTGAGTGCTGGATATGCGCCCCGCGACGCCCTCTGACAGGGCAGATATCCAGCACTCAACGGTGTGGGGTGGGTCAGGCGAGCGAGCGGAGCCAGTTGTCCAGGAGGTGGGATCCCGCGTCACCCGACTTCTCCGGGTGGAACTGGGTGGCCGACAGGGGGCCGTCCTCGACCGCGGCGACGAAGCGTCCGCCGTGCTCGGCCCAGGTGACCCTCGGGGGCCGGAACGTCCCGAGGGCGTTCTCGTCGTAGCCCTTGGTGAACGTCTGGGCGGCGTACGAGTGGACGAAGTAGAAGCGCTCGTCGGCGATCCCCTCGAAGAGGGTGGAGCCCTCGGGCGCCTCGACCGGCGACCAGCCCATGTGCGGCACGACGGGAGCGTCCAGCCGCTCGACGACGCCGGGCCACTCCCCGATGCCCTCGGCACGCTCACCGTGCTCCACGCCGGCGTCGAACATGACCTGCATGCCGACGCAGATGCCGAGGACCGGGCGGTTGCCGGCGAGCCTGCGGCCGACCACCTCGTGCCCGCGCACCGCCTTGAGGCCGGCCATGCAGGCGGCGAACGCGCCGACCCCAGGCACCACGAGGCCGTCTGCCTCCTGTGCGGCGGTCCGGTCGGCAGTCAGCGTGACGTCCGCGCCGACCCGCTCCAGGGCGCGGACGGCGGACCGGACGTTGCCGAAGCCGTAGTCGAGGACGACGACTCGCGCGCCCACGCTCAGGCCCCGTCCGTGCGGCCCTGGTCGGGCTCGCCCTTGCCCATGCCCTTGCGGGCCTTGCGCGCGGCGGACGTGAGCATCCGCACCGCCTTGAACTTGCTGATCGAGGTCGAGCCGACCACGCCGTCCAGGTCGGCCACGCTGGTCGCGCCCGTCAGCAGGTCGACCACGTGCTCGGGGGCGCCGCCCAGCACGAGCCCGGGGGCGAGCTCGTCGCCGCGGACGCCGTCGGCGAACCGGACCGCTGTCATCTGCTCACCGGTGCGGGTCACCAGGACGAGCGGGACGCCCCGCACGAGCTGGGAGATCGCCGCGGCTGCCTGTTCGGGCGCGTCGCCGGCGAGGTCCTTGAGGACGCCCACCGCGCCGACGGACGTGGGTACGGCGTCGAGGTCGAGCTGCGCGAGGGAGCTGGCCGCCGCGAGCGGCTCCGCCCCCGCGATCTGGGTGATGATCGCGGCGAACTCGGGCTCGCCGCTACCGGTGAGGGACGACAGGTCGTCCGGGATCTCGAAGTCGAGGTCGAGGTCGGGCAGGTCGTCGCCGGGCGGCGTGCTGCCGGAACGGTCGTTCTCGGGCTTGGGGCTGTCGGACATGGCTGCTAGAGCGCACCCTTCGTGGACGGTATTCCGTCGACCCGCGGGTCGATCGCGACGGCGGCGCGCAGCGCACGCGCCAGCGCCTTGAACTGGGCTTCGACGATGTGGTGCGGGTCGCGGCCCGCGAGCACCCGCACGTGCAGGCAGATCCCCGCGTGGTGGGCGATCGACTCCAGCACGTGCCGGGTCAGCGAACCCGTGAAGTGGCCGCCGATGAGGTGGTACTCCTGACCGGCGGGCTCGCCCTCGTGCACCAGGTACGGCCTGCCGGAGACGTCCACCACCGCCTGGGCGAGCGCCTCGTCGAGCGGCACGAGGGCGTCACCGAACCGGGAGATGCCCGCCTTGTCGCCGAGCGCCTCGCGCAGCGCCTCGCCGAGGCTGATGGCCACGTCCTCGACCGTGTGATGGGCGTCGATGTGGGTGTCGCCCGTCGCGTGCACCGTGAGGTCGATCAGCGAGTGCTTGCCGAGCGCGGTGAGCATGTGGTCGTAGAACGGGACGCTCGTGCTGATGTCGGTGCGCCCGGTGCCGTCGAGGTCGAGCTCGACCAGCACCTTCGACTCGGAGGTGGCGCGTTCGACGCGTGCTGTCCTGGTCATGGCTGTTCCTCTCCCTGCTCGTCTTCCTGCAGGACCTCGGTGAGCGCCGAGCGGAAGGCGGCCATCTCGGCGGACGTGCCGATCGAGACCCGCAGCCAGCCGTCGGGGCCGGTCTCACGGATCAGGACACCGCGGTCCAGCAGACCCTGCCACACGGCGTGCCGATCGCCGAACCTGCCGAACAGCACGAAGTTGGCGTCGGTGTCGGCGACCTCGAACGGTGCGCCGTCCGGCAGCCGCTGCGCGCGCAGCCAGGTGACCGTGGCGTCCCGCTCGGCGCGCAGCGTGGCGACCTGGGCCATGAGGGACTCACGGTGGCGCAGCGCGGCGCCGGCCGCTGCCTGTGTGATCGCGCTCAGGTGGTACGGCAGGCGCACGATCCGCAGCGCGTCGACGAAGGCGCGGGAGGCGACCAGGTACCCGAGCCGGGCGCCGGCCGCCGCGAAGGCCTTGGACATCGTCCGGGTGACCGCGAGGTTCGGGTACCGCTCCAGCAGCGCGACGGCGGACGGCGTGCCGGGACGTCGGAACTCCGCGTAGGCCTCGTCGACCACGACGACGGGGTGCGCGCCGTCGAGGTCCACGCCGAGCGCCGCATCGCAGACCGCCTCGACGGTGGCCGTCGGCAGCGCCGTTCCGGTCGGGTTGTTGGGGCTGGCCAGCAGGATCACCGACGGGCGCACCGCACGGATGGTCTCGGCGGCGTAGGCCGGGTCGAGCGTGAAGTCGTCCTCCCGGCGGCCCACCACCCAGGTCGTGTGCGTGTCCCGCGCGTACTCCGGGTACATGGAGTACGTCGGCGCGAACGACAGGGCGGTACGGCCCGGCCCGCCGAAGGCCTGCAGCACGTGCAGCATCACCTCGTTGGACCCGTTGGCGGCCCAGACGTCGCAGTGGTCGAGGCGCACCCCCGTCTCCAGGGTGAGGTAGTCCGCCAGGTCCTGGCGCAGGACCGTCGCGTCCCGGTCCGGGTAACGGTTCATCCCGCGGGCGGCGCGTGCCACGTCCTCCGCGATGGTCGCGACGACGTCCTCGCCGGGCGGGTACGGGTTCTCGTTGACGTTCAGCAGCACCGGGACGTCGAGCTGCGGAGCGCCGTACGGCTCCTCGTCCGCCAGCTCAGGGCGCAGGGGCAGCCGCACCGCGGACGCCGTGGCGCTGTCTTCCGCGCCGTGCTGGTCGACGGTGTTGGTCATCACCGCACCAGTCTACGAACCGCGCGGCGCGGACCCGGCACCCGTCCGCCCACCGGGCGGGTGGTGATGATCACCCGCACCGGCAGGGCGACGGCTCCCGGCACCCGCGCCGCGGGGGCGACGCACGTCACCGCACGCCCAGCACGAACGGGTACACCGCTGCCGCGCCGGCCTGGCGCAGCAGCCGGGACGCGACCGTGAGGGTCCAGCCCGAGTCGGTGTAGTCGTCCACGAGCAGCACGGACCGGCCCGGCAGACCCCGCAGCGCGCCCTCGCCGAGCTGGAGCTGCAGACGCCGGACCACACCGGCGAGCCGCATCGCGGAGTTCACGTCGTGGCGGCCGGGCTCCTCCTGCCCCGCGGCCGGGCCCACCGCACCGATCATCGGCACGCCCAGGTACTTGGCCAGCCCCGTGGCCAGGTGGTAGGAGAGCTGGGGCCGGCGGATCGAACGGACCGCCACGACGGCCTCGATCACGAGCGGGCCGGGCTCGGCCCCGCCCGGCACGCCGCCGCCGTCCGCTCCCTCGCCCGCCGCCTCGCCGTCCGCCACCGGCGGGCGCAGCGCGGGCCACTCGTCCAGGACCCGGGCGGCGGCGCGGCGCAGCGGCACGGGCAGCTCACCGTCGTTCGCGTTCGGGGCCAGCAGGTCGCGCAGCGGTCCGGACCAGCCGAGGCCGTCGAGCCGCGCGACGGCCCGGCCCGGCTCGGCGAGCTCGGCGGGCGGGATCTTGCCCTTGAGGTCCAGGCCGATCGAGGCCAGGCCCGTCGGCCACATCTTGCGGGGCTCGACCTCCATGCCCGGCCGGTCCATCTCGGCCCGTGCGGCGGCGACGGCCTCGGCGTCGGGCGCCTCGGGCAGGGCCATGGTGCCGCAGCGGTCGCAGCGGCCGCACTCCCAGCCCGGCGTCAGGTCGGGGTCGTCGAGCTGGGCGCGCAGATAGGCCATGCGGCAGCCCGGGGTGTTCACGTAGTCGACCATCGCCTGCTGCTCGGCGGCGCGAGTGGCGGCGACGCGCGCGTACCGCTCGGCGTCGTACGACCAGGGCTGCCCGGTGGCCTCCCAGCCGCCCTTGACCCGCCGGACGGCGCCGTCGACGTCCAGCACCTTGAGCATGGTCTCCAGGCGCGAGCGGCGCAGGTCCACTTGCGTCTCCAGCGCGGCCGTCGACATGGTGCCGCCGCCGGCCAGGGCGTCGAGCGTGGCCCGCACCTGCCCCTCGGCGGGGAACGCCTGCTCGCCGAACCACTCCCAGATCGCCTTGTCCTCGGTGCCGGGCAGCAGCACCACCAGCGCCTGGTCGACTCCGCGGCCCGCGCGACCCACCTGCTGGTAGTACGCGATGGGCGAGGACGGCGCGCCCAGGTGCACCACGAACGCCAGGTCCGGCTTGTCGAACCCCATGCCGAGGGCTGACGTCGCGACGAGCGCCTTGACGTCGTCGTTCTTGAGGTCGGCCTCGAGCTGCTCGCGCTGCGCCGGCTCCGTGCGGCCGGTGTACGCGGCCACCGCCAGACCGTGGCCGCGCAGCTGCTCGGCCACCTGCTCCGCCGCAGAGACGGTGAGGCAGTAGACGATGCCCGACCCCTCGATGTCCTGGAGCGCCTCGGCCAGCCACGCCACCCGGGTGGGCTGGTCGCCGAGCTCGAGGACCGCCAGGTGCAGCGACTCCCGGTCGAGCCCGCCGCGAAGCACCAGCACGTCCTCGCCGGCGTCCGCGTCGCCGTGCACGGCGAGCTGCTCGGCCACGTCGGCCGTGACGCGCTCGTTGGCCGTGGCGGTCGTGGCCAGCACGGGGATGCCCGCCGGCAGGTCGGCCAGGAGCGTGCGGATCCGCCGGTAGTCGGGGCGGAAGTCGTGGCCCCAGTCCGAGATGCAGTGCGCCTCGTCGATGACCACGAGGCCGGCGTCCGCCGCCAGGCGCGGCAGCACCTCGTCGCGGAAGCCGGGGTTGTTCAGGCGCTCCGGCGAGCACAGCAGCACGTCGACCTCGCCACGCGCGATCGAGGCGTGCACCTCGTCCCACTCGGTCATGTTGGCCGAGTTGATCGTCACGGCCCGGATGCCCGCGCGCGAGGCGGCGGCGATCTGGTCGCGCATGAGCGCCAGCAGCGGCGAGACGATCACCGTCGGGCCGGCGCCCCGGGCCCGCAGCAGGCGGGTCGCCACGAAGTACACGGCCGACTTGCCCCACCCGGTGCGCTGGACCACGAGCGCCCGGCGGTGGAACGCCGCGAGCGCCTCGATCGCCGTCCACTGGTCGTCCCGCAGCCGTGCGTCGTCGCGGCCGACCAGCTCGCGCAGTGCGGCCTCGGCCTCCTCACGCAGCGAGGCGCCTGGCGTCGCGGCCGCGCGGACGTCCGGAGCGGCTTCCTCCGCCTGTGCGCCGTCGCTGCCCTCCGGCACGTCCGGCGCCTCCCCGTCCGGCTCGTCCGCCACGGCCGGCGGCCACCGGCGGACGGGCGCCGCGGCCGCCACGCCGCCGTCGGGCAGCAGGCCCCGCAGCATCTGCAGCTTGGCCGCCTGCGCCTCGGGCGTGTTCCGCGCCGACGGCGGCAGCCCCGGGTCGCCGACGTCGATCAGGTGAGCGTCGTCCGGCGGCTCCTCCATGGCGAAGGGCAGGTCTGCGAAGGGGTCCTTGGTCACGTCATCGATCCTAGGAGCAGCCACCGACACCGCGAGCCGGTTATCCACAGCCGACGCGCTTGGCACACTATTCGCCGGAGATTCCCTGCGGAGTCCCTGCCCGCGCCGCCGCGTCGTCGGGCACGCTCACCGGACCCATCGACGCCGCCAGCGACGCGAGCAGCGCCAGCCGCTCCCCGCTCGGCGAGTCCGGGTCGGCGTGCAGCAGCACGACCATCTGCCGGTCGGTCCCGACGATCGACAGCTTCTCCATGTCGAGCTCCAGCTCCCCGACCTGCGGGTGCAGCATGCGGGTCACGTGCGGCCTGCCGAGGTTCACGTCGTGCCGCGCCCAGAGCGTGCGGAACCGCTCCGAGGCGAGCGAGAGCTCCCCGACGAGCCGTTCGGGGCGCTCGTCGTCCGTGTCCGTGCCGACCGCCTCGCGGAACCGGGCGACGATCTTCGGCGCCACGTCGGGCCAGTCCGGGTGCATCGCCTGCTCGGTGGGGTCGAGGAACAGGTCGCGCAGCCGGTTGCGCCCCACCCTGAGGGTCGGCGACAGCGCCTGCGCCAGCTCGTTCACCGCGAGCACGTCGAAGTAGCGACCCTCGACGTACCCGGGGATGCCCACCCGCTCCAGCAGCCGCAGCGTCCCGGCGGGCACCACCTCGCGGCGCGGCCGACGACGCCGCGTCCGCGGCGCGGGTGCCGCCAGGTCCAGCAGGTGCCGCGTGGCCGCCTCGTCCAGGAGCAGCACGCGGGCCAGCGACTCGAGGACCTGCGCCGACGGGTTGCGGTCGCGGCCCTGCTCCAGCCGCAGGTAGTAGTCGGCGCTGATGCCCGCGAGCAGCGCCACCTCCTCGCGGCGCAGGCCGGCCACGCGCCGCACGCCGCCGGCCGGCAGCCCGACGTCGGCGGGCCGCACCAGCTCGCGGCGCGCCCGCAGGTACTCGCCCAGCCGGGTCTCCGTGCTCATGCCCACCACGGTAGGCCGGGCCGCACGCGCGTGCCTGGTCCCCGTACTCCCAGGATCGCCCGGGCACTGCCTGTCCGCGCCGGGCCGCCGCACGGTGGAGACATGACCACACAGACGCTCCCCGGCGGCACCTTCACGCTCGCCGACCACCTGACCCTCAACCGCGTCGGCTACGGCGCCATGCAGCTCGCCGGCCCCGGTGTCTTCGGGCCGCCCGCCGACCGTGCGGCTGCGGTCGCCGTCCTGCGCGAGGCCGTCGCGCTCGGCGTCAACCACATCGACACCGCCGACTTCTACGGCCCGCACGTCACCAACGAGATCATCCGCGAGGCCCTGCACCCCTACGCGGCGGACCTGCACATCGTCACCAAGGTGGGCGCCGTGCGCGACGACGAGGGGCACTGGGTGTTCCGCCGCGAGCCGGACGAGCTCCGGCGGCAGGTCGAACAGAACCTCGAGCGCCTCGGCCTGGACACGCTCGACGTCGTGAACCTGCGCGTCGGCGGGTTCGCGGCCCCGGAGCCCGGGTCGCTCGCCCCGCAGTTCGCCGCCCTGGCCGCGATGCGGGACGAGGGCCTGATCCGGCACCTCGGCGTCAGCACCGTCACGGCGGAGCAGGTCGCCGAGGCGCAGGAGATCGCGCCGGTCGTGACCGTGCAGAACATGTACAACATCGCCAACCGGCACGACGACGCGCTGATCGACTCGCTCGCCGAGCAGGGCGTCGCCTACGTGCCGTACTTTCCGCTCGGCGGCTTCTCGCCGCTCCAGTCGGCGGAGCTGGACGCCGTGGCGGCCCGGCTGGGCAGCACCCCGATCGCGGTCGCGCAGGCCTGGCTGCTGCAGCGCTCGCCGAACATCCTGCTGATCCCCGGGACGTCGTCGGTGGCGCACCTCCGCGAGAACGTGGCGGCGGCCGGGCTCACGCTGCCCGCCGACGAGGTGGCCGTGCTGGACGCGATCGGCGCGTGAGACCCACGCGGCGCCGGGCGGGCGGACCCGAGATC
>NZ_JBHXBG010000140.1:0-13990 GCF_042726755.1 Promicromonospora sp. NPDC060271
GTCCAGGACGGTACGACCCCGGCGCCGTGGTCTGCCGGCTGGTCAGGCGATCAGACGTCGCGCGGCGGCGGCGCGAACGAACCCGACGTACCGGGGGCACCGTCCGGCGCGGCGCCAGCAGTGGCGACGGGCTGGGCGACCGGCGTGGCCGCGGCTGCGGCGCCGGCGTCCGACAGGTTGTCGAGGGCACCTTCGACCCGCGAACGCATCGGGCCGATCAGCGCACCGCCGACACCGACGATCAGAATTCCCGCCACGGTAGCCAGGAATGCCACGAGCACAGGCATTGTCACGGTGGTGCCGATGCCGATCTGGTTCACCGCGGCGATAACACCGAGCGCGATGATGAAGAACGAGACGACCTTCGCGACCAGCGGGCCGTAGGAAACGCCGCCCATCGAGCCCTGAATGAGGTCCTTCACCGCATTCGCTATGGCACCGGCGATCACCACTATCACGATCGCGACGACCAGGCTCGGGAGCCAGGCGACTATGTCGTTCACGATCGCGCTCACCGGGTTGGTGGGCCCGAACGCGCTCAGCGCGAGCTGCAGCGTGATCAGCAGGATGAAGTAGTAGATGATCTTCGTGAGCAGCGAGATCGGCTCGATGCCCGAGCCGGCGAGAAGCCTGTTGGCCCCCGCCCTCTCCAGCACCCTGTTGAAGCCGATCCGCGTCAGGATCATCCCGACGAACCGGGCGACCGCCTTGGCGATGAAGTACCCGATGAGGAAAACGATCAGGAACACGAGCAGCTTCGGGATGAAGCTTGCGATCGCGCCGAGAGCGCTCGTGAGCGGCTCCAGCCAGTCGACCGCGCTCGGCACAACGAGTCCTGCATTCAGGAATGGCATGGTTCTCTCCCCCTTCGAGATCTTTCTCGTCACCTCGCGCACATCGCTGTGGTGCGCCTTAAAAAGGTGACAGCACTCCACGAACATATGCCGGAGAAGCGCATTCTGCGCGATGGGATTTACCGCCCCGGCGTGCATTTGACCGCGAAGTGGTACATATGCGGAGGCCGCACTGCCGAAGGCCGGCCCGCCGCGGCGGACCACATAGCCTGGCCGGATGGATGCCCTGCATGAGCGGACCGCCGTCGAGCTCCGCGACCTCCTCGCCTCAGGAGAGCTCACGCCCGCCGAGGTCACCGACCACTTCCTCGAGCGGGTGGAACGGCTGAACCCCAGCGTCGGGGCCTTCGCGACGGTCACCCCGAAGCTCGCCAGACAGCGGGCGGCAGCGCTCCAGCAGGACGGCGGACCGCGCCGTGACGGCTCCCCGGCGCCCGGCAGCCTGTGGGGGCTGCCCACCGGCGACAAGGACCTGTGGAACCGCGCCGGTGTGCCCACCGGGTTCGGGTCGCGCGCGTTCGCGAACCTGCCGCCGGCCCAGGAGAGCGACGAGATAGTCCAGGTCCTCGACGCCGCCGGCATCGTCAGCCTCGGCAAGACCGCCGCGCCAGAGCTCGGCTTCCCCGCCTACACCGAGCCGGTCGACGCCCCGCCCGCACGCACGCCGTGGGACCTGACCCGCGGCGCCGGCGGTTCCAGCGGCGGTGCGGCCGCTGCGGTGGCGGCGGGCATGCTGCCGTTCGCCCCCGGGTCCGACGGCGGCGGGTCGATCCGGATCCCGGCGGCGGCCTGCGGCGTCGTCGGGCTCAAGCCGACGCGAGGGCTCCTGCCGGCGGGCAGCGGCGTCGACTCGCTGGGCGGGCTGGTCGTGAACGGACCGATCGCGCGCACCGTCGCCGACACCGCCCTCCTGCTCGAGGCGATGCTCCCACGGCGGGCCGGGGGCGACGTCGCGCACCCGTACTCGCTGCGGGCGCCGTCGTACGAGGCGGGGAGCTACCTGGCGGCGGCCCGGCGCGCGGCGCTGCCCGCGCCGGGAACCGGCGGCCGCGGGCCGGGAGACAGCCGCGCACGCATCGGCGTGACCACCTCGTCGGCCTGGGACGGCTTCTACGACATCAGGGTGTCACCCGAGGCACGCGTCGCGCTTGAGGTCGGCGCGCGGGCGCTGTCCGGGCTCGGGCACGACGTGGAGGAGACCGCGCTGGCCGACGCCCCCGAGTACGCGCCGGCGTTCCGGACGCTGTGGATGGGCGGCGCCTCCGCGGTGCCGATCGACGACCCGGAGACGCTCGGCAGGCTGGAGCCGCTGACGCGGTGGCTGATCCGGTCGGGTCGCGAGGTGCCCGCGCGGCAGCTCGCCGAGGCGGTGCGCACGCTCACCGCCTTCGAGCGGTCCCTGGTGACGCAGGTCAGCGCGTACGACGCCGTGCTGACGCCCGCCCTCGCCCTCACGCCCCGGCCCATCGGCTGGTACGACGCCGAGGACCCCGAGCGGAACTTCGAGCAGCAGTGCCAGTACACGCCGTTCACGTCGATGCTCAACGTCGCGGGACTGCCGGCGATCACCGTGCCGACGCACTGGACCGAGGCCACCCCCGAGGCGCCGGCGGGCCTGCCGATGGGCGTGCAGATCGTCGGCAGGCCGGGCGGCGAGCTCACCCTGCTGGCGCTGGCGGCCCAGCTGGAGGCGGAGCTCCCCCGCCCGCGCACGTTCCCCCTCTGACGTGTCAGACGTGCAGGTCACTCGGGTGACCTGCCCGTCTGACACGTGCTACGCCTCGTCCGGGAGGCAGCCGAAGTTCTCGTCGAAGCCCAGGGCGGCGGTCGCCAGCAGGCCGGCGAGCCCTGAGCCCTCCGGGACGGGGCGCGGGTCGTCGGTCACGACCCAGAGCCCGTCGACGACGTCGTACCCGGCCTGCGGGCCCTCGGCCACCAGCCGGCCCACCGCCGAGATCAGGCGCTCGACCTCCTCGCCTGCGGTGCCGACGCCGACCGAGGCGCGCACCGCACCGGCGTCGAACCCGAGGCGGCCGAGCAGCGGGTGGGCGCAGAACCGGCCGTCGCGCACGCCGATCCCGTGCTCGGCGGACAGGTATGCCGCCACGAGGCCCGGGTCGTAGCCCGCCACGGTGAACGTCACCACGCCCACCGGGTCGACGGCGTCTGCCCACACGCGCACGACCTCGACGCGGTCGATCGCCTCGAGCCCCGACACGAGCCGACGGCGGAGCGCGTTCTCGTGCGCCGCGACGTCGGCGGGAGCGAGCGCGGCGAGCTCCTCGCACGCCGCTGCCAGCGCCACCGCACCGATGACGTTGGGGGATCCGGCCTCGTGCCTGGCGGGGCCCTCGTGCCATTCGGTGCCTGCCACCCGCACGCGCCGCACGGCGCCGCCGCCCGCGAGATACGGCGTGCCTGCGTCGAGCCAGTCGCGGCGGCCCACCAGCGCGCCCGCGCCGAACGGGGCGTAGGTCTTGTGCCCGGAGAAGGCGAGGTAGTCGACGCCGGTGGTCTCCAGGGAGATGCGGCGGTGGGGTACGAGCTGGGCGCCGTCGAGCACCACGCGGGCGCCGTACTCGTGAGCGATCGCGACGATCTTGTCGACCGGGAGCGACTCCCCCGTCACGTTGGAGGCGCCGGTGAGGGCGAGGAGGGCGAACGGGCGTCCCGCGGCGGCGGCGTCGGACAGCTCCTCGCGGATCTGGTCGAGCGTCTCGGCGACCGTCGCGCCACCGGTCACCACGGTCGCGTCGGTACCGCGCTGCCAGGGCAGCAGGTTCGCGTGGTGCTCGACGTCGAGCACGAGCACCCGGCCCGGCGCGCCGTCGGCCTGCGCGGGGATGCAGCCGGCCAGCAGGTTGAGGGAGTCGGTCGTGTTCCGCGTGATGATCGTCAGGTCGTCCTCGCGGGCGCCGACGAACGCACCGATGGTGCGGCGGGCGGTCTCGTAGAGCGCTGTGCTCACCTGGGAGAGGTACCCGGCGCCGCGGTGCACGCTGGCGTACAGGGGCAGCACCTGGGTGACGCGGTCGGCCACGGCCTGCAGGGCCGGCGCCGACGCGGCGACGTCGAGGTTCGCGTACGGGACCCGGCTGCCGTCCACCAGCGGGACGAGCGTCTCGCCGCCGACGACGGGCCGCAGCGGGGCGACGTCGGCGACCGCGCCGTCACGGGTGAGGGTGGTTGCAGACATGACGTCCTCCAGCACAGTCCTGGGGGAGGTTCCCCCGCGCTTGCCACGCGCGGCTGCACGCGGCCAGGTCGTCACCCGGGGCACCCCACCGCGGTAGGAGGGTTGCCGACCAGCGAGCCGGGGCTTGACGCTGGCACTCATGACCTGACGTCATCCTGTGCTGCGGCAAAATTCCTGTCAACGCTCGTCTCAGATACTGGTCTCACGATCCGGTCGCTCCGGCTGTGAGATGAGCGCGGCGATCCGGTCGGCGTCGGCCCGGTACATCGCGGAGTGCTCACGCACCTCGGCCGGCCACGCCGGCACCGGCCAGCCGGGGACGTCGCCGGTCAGCTCCCGGTCGTCCCTGGCTTCATCCACAGGGCTATCCACAGCTTCCACAGGCTTGTCCACAGTGCCATCCACACCGCGACCCTAGCCCCGACCAGAGTGCGAGACAGCATCCCACCTACCGGACGTCGTGTCGTAGGATCAAAGCGACCATCCCGAGCGGCCGAGTGACGTGGCACGACGACGCCGCAGCAACCCAGCGTTCCCGCCCTGTCATACCGGCCTGGCGAGAACGGACGAGGGTGCTACCGCCACGACCGATGGAGGAGCACATGAGCGTCCCCGCGCACAGCGAAGCCCGCCCCGCCGACGGCTACGCCGGCGACCTCACGCCCCAGCAGGCCTGGGACCTGCTCGCCGCGGACCCGGCCGCCACCCTCGTGGACGTCCGCACCGAGGGCGAGTGGCGCGCTATCGGCATCCCCGACACCGCCTCGCTCGAGAAGCAGCCGGTGTTCAGCGAGTGGGTGCGGGCCGGCGGCCGCCCCAACCAGCAGTTCCTGGAGGAGCTCAAGGCCGCGGGCGTGACGGACGGTCCGGTCGTGTTCCTGTGCCGCTCCGGCCAGCGTTCGATCGGCGCGGCACGGCTCGCCACGGCGGCAGGCATCGCGCCGTCGTACAACGTGCTGGAGGGCTTCGAGGGTGCGCCCGGCGCCGACGGCGTCCGCGACCAGCAGGGCTGGAAGGTCGCCGGGCTGCCCTGGACGGAGGGCGCTCAGTGACGGTCACCGGAGCCTTCCCGCCCGACGCGACCCCCGGCGGGTCCGGCCGCAAGCCGCTCCCCCGGCACGTCCGACCCGCGACGCTCGCCGTCCGCGGCGGTCACCAGCGGACCGAGTTCCAGGAGACGGGCGAGGCGCTGTTCCTCACCCAGGGCTACGTCTACGACTCGGCGGCCGAGGCGGAGGCCGCCTTCGCCGGCGACCTCGACCGGTTCGTCTACTCGCGCTACGGCAACCCGACGGTCCACACGTTCGAGGAGCGTCTGCGCCTGCTGGAGGGCGCTGAGGCCTGCTACGCGACGGCGACCGGGATGTCAGCGGTCTTCACGTCGCTCGCCGCGCTCGTGCAGTCCGGATCGCGGATCGTCGCGGCCCGGGCCCTGTTCGGGTCCAGCGTCGTGATCTTCGAGGAGGTCTTCAAGAAGTGGGGCGTGCGCACCGACTACGTGGACGGGCACGTGCTCGCCCAGTGGGAGGAGGCGCTCTCGACGCCCGCCGACGTCGTGTTCTTCGAGACGCCCTCCAACCCGATGCAGGACATCGTGGACGTGCGCGCCGTCGCCGACCTCGCGCACGCCGCCGGGGCGACCGTCGTGCTCGACAACGTGTTCGCCACCCCGCTGCTGCAGCGGCCGCTGGAGCTGGGCGCCGACGTCGTCGTCTACTCCGCGACCAAGCACATCGACGGGCAGGGGCGTGTGCTGGGCGGCGCCATCCTCGGCACCACCGAGTACGTGACCGGGCCCGTGCAGACGTTCATCCGCAACACCGGGCCGTCGCTCTCACCCTTCAACGCGTGGACGCTGATCAAGGGGCTGGAGACGCTGCCGGTGCGGCTCGCGGCACAGGGCGCGAGCGCGCTCGCCGTCGCGCGGGCCCTGGAGGAGCTGCCAGGGGTGGGCACCGTGCGCTACCCGTTCCTCGACTCCCACCCGCAGGCCGAGCTCGCTCGCGCGCAGATGAGCGGGGGCGGCACCGTGGTCACGTTCGACCTCGCGGTGCCGGAGGGCACGGACGCCGAGACCGCGAAGAAGCGGACCTTCGGGTTCCTCGACGCGCTCCAGGTGATCGACATCTCGAACAACCTCGGGGACGCGAAGTCGCTCGTCACGCATCCCGCGACCACCACGCACCGCAAGCTCGGTGCGGTGGGGCGCGCCGCCGTTGGCATCGCGGAGACGACCGTGCGACTGTCGGTAGGCCTGGAGGACACGCTCGATCTGATCGAGGATCTGGAGCAGGCGTTGGCTGTTTCGCGCTGAGTTTTTCTGGTTCCGTCCGGGGTGGGGGAAGGAGAGGTGCGGCCGGCCGTCAAGCCGTAGCCGAGGGCCCCTGGGGCCCGTGAGCGAGGCCGGCCGCACCTCTCCTTCCCCCACCCCTCGTAGGTCAGGTCGGGTCAGTCTTCGCTTGCCTCTTTCAAGAGGCGGAGGGCTTGGGCCTTCTTGCCCTCCAGCTCGGCCACGTCGGCCTTGGCTATCGCCTGTGCGGCCTGCGGCGGGACGCCGTCGGCCTCGTCCAGGACCTCGTCCTGGAGGTCCAGGCGGTGCTCGTCGAGGTGTGAGAGGTGCCAGTTGGGGCCGCCTGTGGACAGGCCCCAGCCGAACGGGAACAGCGGGTCGTAGTCCTCGTCGCCCACGTTCACGACCGGGTCATCGGCCGACCTAGGCCACGAGAGCGGGAGGCGGCCCGTGAAGCGGCGTTCGCCGAACAGCACGTCCGCTACGCCGTCACCCTCTGTGCCCGGGAGCCACGAGGCGACCAGGGCGTCGATCGAACCGAGCTGTTCGGTGATCACCTGCGGCCTGCCCGACACGATCAGGACCACGCAGGTCTCGATCTCGGCGCAGACCTTCTCGACGATCTCTGCGTCGCCGGGCTGGAGGGACATGGACTTCTCCTCGCGCGGGACGCCTGCGTCGGCCGGGTCCCAGGCCCACTCGGGGCCGCCGACGTCGCCGAAGCCCTCCGCGTACGGCGTCTCGCCCACGACGACGACGCCGACGTCGGCCCCGTCGGTCGGCGCGGAGGCGTCCTCGCTGAAGGTGACGTCGTCGGCCGCTGCCGCGATGCCCTCCAGGATCGTGGTGCCCTCGGTGACGTCCCCCGAGAAGCCCTGCCAGGTGCCGGTCCAGCCGCCCGCCTGGTTGCCGAGGTCGTCCGCGTTGCGCCCGGCCACGTAGATGCTGTCGTCGTCGTCCAGCGGCAGCGCGCGGCGGCTGTTCTTGAGCAGGACCTGGGAATCCGCCACGGCCTTGCGGGCGATCGCCCGGTGCTCGGCGGAGCCGATGTCGTCGGCGTGGGACCGGTCGGCGAACGGTTCCTCGAACAGGCCCAGCTCGAACTTGGCGGTGAGGATCCGGGACACGGCGTCGTCGATGCGCTCCGGCGTCACGGCGCCGTCCTGCACCGCCGCGACCAGCCGCGTGTGGAACCGCTCGAACTGCGACGGCTCCATGAACATGTCGACGCCCGCGTTCACGCTGGTGACGATCTGGTCGGTGGTGGGAGAGTCGGCCGCGAGCGGCGGGATCTGGTGGATGCCCTGGTAGTCGCTGATGACGAACCCGTCGAAGCCGTGGTCCCGCTTGAGCCACCCGTTGATCAGCTCGTCGTGGGCATGCATCTTCACGGGGTTGCCGAGGCCGTCGTCGGTCCAGTCCATGCTGGAGTAGCTGGGCATGACGGAGCCCACGCCGGCCACGATCGCCGTGGCGTACGGCGGCAGGTCCACGGACTCGACCTGCCTGCGGCTCCGCTCGGTGATGCCCTGGTCCACGGTGTACTCGCCCTCGCCGGTGCCGTACGTGGTGTCGCCGTCGGCCACGAAGTGCTTGGCCGTCGCGAGGACCGACCGGCTGCTGTCCAGGTGCGTCCCCTGGAACCCGAGCACCGCGGCCGCGCCGAGCACGCTCGCCAGCGCCGGATGCTCACCGAACGACTCGTAGGTCCGGCCCCAGCGGTCGTCGCGCACGACGCACAGGCAGGGCGCGAACGTCCACGGGATGCCCGTCGCCCGCGTCTCCGTCGCGACCATGCGCTCGGCCCTGGCGACGAGCAGCGGGTCGCGCGTGGCGCCGAGCCCGATGTTGTGGGGCAGGATCGTCGCGCCGGCCAGGTTGCCGTGCCCGTGCACCGAGTCGACGCCGTAGACCAGCGGGATCTGCAGGCGGGTGGCGAGCGCACGCTCCTGGAAGCCGTCGATCGCGTCGGCCCAGCCCTCCGGTGTGTTGTCGGCGGGCGTCGAGCCACCGCCGCTGAGGATCGAGCCGAGGCCGAGCTCCGTGATGACCGCGGGGGAGCCGGCCACGTTGCCGCGCTCCGCCTGCGTCATCTGCCCGACCTTCTCCTTGAGCGTCATCCGGCTCACGAGGTCGGCGACGCGTTCCTCGACGGGCAGGCGCTCGTCCAGGTAGGGCAGGTCGTGCGCCCGGACGACGACGGTGGCGTCGGTAGTGACCTCCGCGTCGCGAGATGCCAGCGCCACGGGGACGGTCTCCGCCGTCTCGCCCGCCTCCGACTCCCTGGTCCGGATGGTGATCGTGCGTTCGGTGCCCGACGGCGTACCCGCCGCGAACTCCACGGTGCCCGAACCCGCCTCGTAGTCCACGTCGGCGGTCGCGGTGCCGGAACCCGTGCGCCAGTCGACGGTGACCGGCTCGTCGAGGACGTCGCCGTCCGCCCGGACGGTGACCGTGACAGTCGCGGTGTCGCCGTCCTCCACGAAGGCGACCGGTCCCGCGCTCACGACCACCTCGGCGTTCGCAGCGGCGGGGGCGGCGGTCGGCACGAGGATGCTCGCAGCGAGTGCCGCGGTGGCAAGAACGGCTGGAACTCTGCGGGGGCGGAGGGTCTGCGCCATGCCGGGAAGGGCGGACATCCTGGGGGTTCCTCTCGACATTGGGAGGTGATTTACCGATCACACACCGCAGTGCGCCCCGGCACAAGCCCTGTTGACCTGGACAAGGCGATCCGATGAGTCTCCGTTGCGTCCTGGTGCCGAGCGGACTAAGGTGGACTTGGTCCAGTTAGTCCATGCAGGAGGGCATCATGCTCACAGTCAACGTTCATGACGCGAAGACCCATCTCTCCCGCCTGCTCGCGGACATCGAGAAGGGCGAGACGGTGACCATCGCGCGCGCGGGAGTCCCCGTGGCGACCCTGAGCCCGGTGCACCAGGGGGGCTCAGATGCACGAGTAGCCCGCCGCTTCGGAGCCCTCAAGGGTCACGTGCAGGTGCCAGAGGACTTCGACACGATGGGCTCCGAGGAGATCCGCTCTATGTTCGAGGGAGCCTGATGCTCGCCTTCTTCGACACCCACCTGTTGATCTGGGCGCTCCTGGACGACCAGGAGCGGCTCCCCCAGGGTGCGCGCGACCTGTTGGTGGACCCCTCGACCGAACCCCTGTTCAGCCCGGCAAGCATCTGGGAGGTAGCGATCAAGTCCTCTCTCGGGAGGGTGGACTTCACCCTCGACCCGCACCTCATGCGCAAGCACCTGCTGGACAGTGGGTACGGCGAGATGCCGATCGACGGCGCCCACACGGCTGCTGTCGCCGGGCTCCCGCCGATCCACAACGACCCGTTCGACCGGCTCCTCGTCGCGCAGGCGACCCACGAAGGCATCCTCCTCGTCACCCACGACGAGACGGTCTCGAGGTACCCAGGGCCCGTGCGACTGGTCTGAGCACATGACTCCGGTGACACCTTCGGTCTCGGTGCTGCGCGCCGACAACCCCGGCCCGATGACTCTCGACGGCACCCGGTCGTACGTGCTGCGTGCGCCCGGCTCGTCGAGCTGTGTGGTCGTGGACCCCGGCCCGCTGCTGGAACCGCACCTGGCCGCACTGGCCGCGGCCGGCCCGGTGGAGCTGACGCTCGTGACCCACCGCCATCCGGACCACACGGGCGGACTGGCCAGGTTCCGGGAGCTGACCGGGGCACCCTCGCGGGGCGGGCTGCCCGAGTTCAGCGTGGACGGCGCCGGCGGTACGGCCGTCGAGCCGCTGTCCGACGGCGAGGTGCTCACCGTCGCGGGCCTGCGCATCGAGGTGCTGGCGACGCCTGGGCACACCGCCGACTCGATGTGCTTCGTGGTGTCTGACAGATCCTCGTCCGTGGTGCTCACCGGCGACACTGTGCTGGGGCAGGGGACCACCGTGCTGGCCGAGCCGGACGGCTCGCTGCGCGACTACCTGCGCACGCTGGACCGGCTGAGCGCGCTGGACCTGCCGGGGCCGGTCCTCGGCCTGCCAGGGCACGGGCCGGTGATCCAGGACCTCGGCTCGGCGGTGCGCGCGTACCGTTCGCACCGCCTGGAGCGGCTGGACCAGGTGCGTGCGGCGCTCACGGGCCTCGGGGCGGAGCTGCCCGGCGCCGGGTCACCGCTCCCGGACACGCTTCTGGACGCCGTGACCGGCGCCGTCTACGCCGACGTCGACCCGTCCGTGCTCATCGCGGCCCGCTCGTCGGTGCGGGCGCAGCTCGAGTACCTGCGGCACGTGTAGCTGCTTCCTCGGAGACCACAGGTCTGCGGGGTCTGTTGCTCTGCGTGGACAAGATCTACGCAGAGCAACGGACCCCGCATTCGTCAGAGGGCCTTGCCGAGGAAGAGGAGCAGCGGGTCGTCCGGGGCGTCGTGCGGCGGGAACGGCAGGACCGGCCGGTAGCCGAGCCCCACGTAGAGGCGCAACGCCTCCGGCTGCCGGACGCCCGTCACGAGGTACAGCGCTCGACCGCCCCGGCGTCGGGCACTCTCCTCGATCTGCCGGACCAGGGCCTTCGCGACCCCTGCCCGCCTGGCGGCCGGGTCGACGAACACGCTCCGCATCTCGAAGCCGCTCGGGTCCTCGGCGCCGAGACCGACGGCCGAACGCGTTAGCCCCGCATAACCGGTCAGCGGGTCCGTCGTGAGATGTGCCGGCCCCACCTGCGCCGCCGCGAGCGTCGCGCAGCCAACGGGCTGCCCGTCGAGCGTGGCCAGGAAGGTCGCCCGCGCGTCGTGCCCTCGCTCGGCGTCGAAGACGTCGTACCCGCCGCGCGCCTCGACGCCGCGCACGAGCTCGGGGTAGCGCTCCTCGTGAAAGGCCCACATGCCGCGGCGCAGCGCGGCAGCGGCGGGGTCGTCCCATGGCACCTCACGGAGCTCCGGGGCCTCGACGGGCTCGACCGCCGACGCGGCCTCGACCGCCGCGGGCTCGACGGGCGCGGGCGGGGAATCCGGCACCAGCCACTTGCCGAAGCACCGTGAGTCGGGCTCGTCCGCGAACACACCGAACGGCTCGACCGGGTCGTAGCCCAGCCGCAGGTACAGCCCCAGCGACTCGGGCTGCATGAGCCCGCTCTCCAGGATCAGGTGCCGCACGCCCGCGGCCCGGGCCGCGTCCTCCGCAGCGTTCATCAGGGTGCGGGACAGCCCGCGACCGCGGAAGCCCGGCGCCACGTACACCCGCTTGACCTCGGCGGTCCCGTCGGGGTGCAGGCCACCCTGGTGGTCGTCGCGGCCCGACAGGTCGCGCATCGCGGCATGCCCGGCAGGCTCGCCGTCGACGCGCAGCAGCAGAGTCGCGAACACGATCGAGGGATCCACCTGGTCGCGCGGGTCCGGCCCGGACGCCACCGGAGGCGTGCCGGGCTGCGCATACCGGACGTCGATCTCACGCTGCTGCTCGGCGCGCAGCCGGACGGCTTCGACGTGGTCCCAGCCGACGTTCTCGATGCTGATCCCCGCGAGAACCTCAGCGGCCATGCACGCCTGCCCGGACCGGGCCGACGGTCACGCGTGGACCAGCGAGGACAGCACCGACGTGAAGAACGTCAGCCCGTCGACGCCGGCGCGCGGCCCCTCGGCGGACGCCGGACCGAAGCCGGCCTCGACCGCGTGCTCGGGGTGGGGCATGAGCCCCACCACGTTGCCACGGTCGTTGGTGATGCCAGCGATGTCGCGGCGGGAGCCGTTCGGGTTCCAGCCGTCGTAGCGGAACACGACGCGGCCCTCACCCTCGAGCTCGTCGAGCGTGCGCTCGTCCGCGACGAACTGGCCGTCCTGGTTCTTCAGCGGGATCTTGATCTGCTGCCCGCGGCGGAACTCGTTGGTCCACGCCGTGCGCGCGTTCTCGACGATCAGCGACTGCTCCCGGCACACGAAGTGCAGGTGGTCGTTCTTGACCATCGAGCCGGGCAGCAGGTGCGCCTCGGTCAGGACCTGGAAGCCGTTGCAGATACCGAGCACCGGCATGCCGCCGTTGGCGGCGTCGACCACCGCGGCCATCGCCGGGGCGAACCGGCTGATCGCACCGGCACGCAGGTAGTCGCCGTAGGAGAAGCCGCCTGGCAGCACCACGGCGTCGACGTCCTGCAGCGACGCGTCCGCGTGCCACAGGGGCACCGCCTCGGCACCGGCCAGGCGGATGGCGCGCGCCGCGTCACGGTCGTCGAGCGTGCCGGGGAACGTGATGACGCCGATGCGGGCGTCCTCGATCCCGGGCATCGGCGTGGCGGCCGACGTCGGCTCGGTCGCCGACATCAGGCGCTCACCGGCGCGCCGCTCGCCTCACCGGCGACGGCGGCGTCCTGAGTGGCGTCGGTGACGGAGACCACGTCCTCGATCACCGGGTTGGACAGCAGGGTGGCCGCTGCTTCCTGAGCGGCCGCGAGGATCTCCGGCGTCACCTCACCGTCCACCTCGAGCTCGAACCGCTTGCCCTGACGCACACCGGAGAACTGGGTGAAGCCGAGGCGCGGCAGCGCTCCGACCACAGCCTTGCCCTGGGGGTCCAGGATCTCGGGCTTGGGCATGACCTCGACGACAACGCGTCCCACGAAAGCTCCTAGCTGACTGGCGAAAGGCGATGGGGATTCCGGGGAGAGTCTACTTGTGCGCCAGGGCGCCCCGCTGCCCGGGGGCAGTGACCTGCGCCGCGCGGCCGCCCTCGGGCAGCGCCGGACGACGGCGCCGTAGGCGCGGCGCCGTCAGACCGTCAGGTACTGGTCCGCCCAGGCGCTGATGATGCGGGCCGCGCGCTTGGCCTGACCCGGCGCGGTGAGCAGGTGGTCCGCGCCCTCCAGCGACACGAACGACCGCGGGTGCCGCGCCTCCCGGAAGATCTCCCCGGCGTTCGAGATGTCAACGGTGCTGTCCGTCGGGGAGTGCATGACCAGCAGGGGCGAGCCCATCTCGCGGATCTTCGAGCGCAGCTCGGCCCGCCGGACGTCCTCCACGAAGTGCCGCTTGAGCGTGAGCGCACGCCCGCCCACCATCCACTGGGCGTGCCCCTCGTCGAAGACACGGCCCAGGACGGCGTCGTAGTTGTGCTCGGCGTGCCGCGGCTGGACCGGTGCGCCGATCGTCGCGACCGCCTGCACGCCCGGGACCTCCCCGGCGGCCGCGATCACGGCCGCGCCGCCGAACGAGTGCCCCACCAGGAGGTGGACCGGCCGCCCCTGGTCGGCCATGAAGCGACACGCCTGCACGGTGTCGGCGACCTTGTGCGTGAACGAGCCGTCACCCCAGTCGCCCTCGGAGTCACCGAGGCCCAGGTTGTCGAACCGGAGCATCCCGATGCCCTCGACCGCGAGCTGCTTGCAGATCCGGGCGGCGGCCGGCGAGTCCTTGCCCAGCGTGAACCCGTGGGAGAACACTCCCCAGCCGCGCACCTCGCCCTCGGGCAGATCGACGATGCCCGCGAGGCGCGGCCCCGTGGTGCTCTCGAACGTGACGCGCTCAGCCACGACAACTCCCCTGTCGACAGGCGGCGATATTAACGCCGCCCGAGTTTCGTGGGGATGACGCCGACACGCAGCGAGACGGTCTCGGCAGGCTCGACCGGCGCACGTGTCAGACGCGTGCGCACGTGTCAGACCCCCAGGTCACCCGAGTGACCTGGGGGTC